>CACWQH010000023.1 GCA_902762955.1 uncultured Lachnospiraceae bacterium | reverse complement strand
TTTTGTTACCAGTTTGTCTTCTCTTGATGCTTGGATTTTCTTTAAGCAGGTAACAAAACTTGCTTTTTTGCCACTTTTGTTACCAGTTTGTCTTCTTTTGATGCTTTGGTTTTATTTAAGCTGGTAACAAATTCTCCTTTTTTACTGCTTTTGTTACCTGCTTGTCTTCTTTTATTACTTTGATATAATCTTATGTAAACCAAGTGCCCTAACCGACATTAACGATATAATAAGTATAAAAAAGGTCAGCTTTAAATAATAGTTAAATATTAAATAATATTAACTATTATTAAATATCAAATATCAAATATTCTATAATAGTTAATTATCAAGTATATCATCACGCGAAGCGTGTCGATTATAGAGCGGTATGTACGAGGCTGGCTATAAGCAAGGTGCTAAGCATAGCCGTTTGAAACTTATGAGCTTAGTACTCCTACAGGTTTCAAAGAGTGCGAACGTGCTATGCGTGTACCTTTGCTTATAGCCAGCCTCGTGCATACCATCCTCTATAATCGACTCCCCTTGCCCGACAAACCGGAATTTAGCGCTCCATCTTCCAGAAAGCGGCACTGTAAGGTGGAAGTTCGGAGCCGCCTCCGAAGTCGTGAGGTTCGCCTGTGATTAGGTCGACAGCCATTCCGCAGCCTGCATCGAAGTGTGCGGTGTATGGGGCATCGCTTGCGTTGATGGCTACGAGAACACGTTCGTCATCGGTCTTTCTTTCGAAGATGCACTGGTGGTTGGTGAGGACTACTGAACGGAAGCCGCCGTAGTTGAGTGCATGGCTTTTTTTCTTTGCTTCGGCAAGCTTTGCTATCCAGTCGGTTAGTTCGTTCCATTCAGGAGCATCGTAGCTTCTTCTAAGGGATGGATCGCCTTCTTCTTTTCTGCCTTCCGCACCCCATTCACTTCCGTAGTAAACACATGGGAAGCCCGGCATACCAAATGCGAGGGCGTAAATGAGCGGAAGATGATTCTTGTTGGTAAGGATGCTGGCAACCCTTGTTACATCGTGGTTATCCACGAAGGAAAGGAAATGCTTTCCTTTATATCTGGTCCATTCTTCCGGTCCGAATTGTTGAAGAAGACTATGTATGATTTCAAACATATTCATGGAATTAAAGCTTGAGTAAAGACCCTTGTAGCACATATAGTTTGTGGCACTGTGAAGCATGGAGTCGTTTACAAATACGTTGTAGTCTCCGTGTAATAATTCTCCAAGTAATAAGAACTCATCCTTGAGTCCGTCACAGTGGCTGCGGAGTCTTCTGATAAAATCATGGTCAAGGCAGTACGCCACATCAAGTCTTAATCCGTCGATGTCAAATTCTTCGATCCATTTCTTTACATTTTCAAAAATATGCTGGATGACAGCTTCATTTCTTAAGTTTAGCTTTACAAGGTCATAATTTCCTTCCCAGCCTTCGTACCAGAGACCGTCATTGTAATTGGAATTTCCATCAAAGCTTATATGAAACCAATCCTTGTATGGACTGTCCCATCTTTTTTCTAAGACATCCTGAAATGCCCAAAAGCCTCTGCCTACATGGTTAAATACACCGTCAAGAACTACCTTTATTCCGTTTTCATGAAGATTGTTACAAAGCTCCTTGAAATCTTCGTTGGTTCCGAGACGGGTGTCGATTTTTGAATAGTCTCTTGTATTGTAGCCGTGAGTATCCGACTCAAATACAGGGGAAAAATAGATTGCGTTGATACCAAGCTTTTTCATATGAGGTATCCAGTCATTTACCTTTTCGATTCTGTGAGTGAGAACCCCATCATTTTCAAATGGTGCACCACAAAATCCCAAAGGATAAATCTGGTAAAATACACTTTCATAAGCCCACATATAAGCGTCCTCCTAACTGTTTGTATAATTTTGCTTATGCTTTATTTCTAAAGCAAATGTGCCTGAGTCTGTCCAACTGTTTAATAAGTCTTAAGACTTGTGAAGTATACCATATTTTTGTAAATGCTACAAGGCATGAAAATGGTAAAATGTTTTTTCTTATTACCCTTGCATTTTGTATATGGTAAGGTTTATAATACCAGATGTAGTGATTTCGTGCTTTATTATTAATCTGTTTGGAGAAGTAAAATGAAAAAAATCAAAATAATACTACCTATTATAATATTGGTAATAGCAGCATATATAATATTTATAGTTGTATCCGGAAAGAGAAAGGATGAGGACCAGCTTGTCATAAAAAGAGGGGCAAATGATACAGAGTCGGTTACGCCTGCTTCTGACACTGATGTTGATAAAACGGTTTCGGATTCAGAGGGTGATGAAAATGATACAGAAAGCTCTCAAGTCGCTTTTTCTGAAGAAAATGTATCAACAGCCGGAATAGTTATAAGAGGTGAAGAAATACCGGAATATATCGATGAACCATATGCTCAGGTTAACTTTAATGCTCCTTTTTTCACAGAGGATGAGTTAAAGACCGAATCTTTTGAAAATTTAAGCGAGCTGGATGAGTTAGGACGTTGCGGTGAAGCAAATGCCTGCATAGGAATTGATATTATCCCTACCGAAGAACGTGGAGAGATAGGAGATATAAAACCATCCGGATGGCATATGGTAAAATATGACGATGTGATAAATGAAAGCTACCTATATTACAGATGCCACCTTATAGACTATCAGCTTACAGGAGAAAACTCGGATAAAAGAAATTTTATAACCGGAACAGAATACTTCAATACAGAAGGTATGTTGCCGTTTGAAAACATGGTGGCAAGATATGTTGAGATGACCGGAAATCATGTAATGTACAGAGTCACTCCTGTATATAAGGGTGATAATCTTATTGCCACGGGTGTTCTTATGGAGGCGTGCTCGGTTGAGGATAATGGAATGGGTGTTTATTTCAATGTATTTGTATATAATGTTCAGCCGGGTATCGAAATAGATTACAGCACCGGAGAAAGCCGGCTGGAAGCAGAATAAAAAGGATTGAGAGAGCTTTTAATAAAGGCTCTCTCGTTTTTTTCATATTAAGTATATTATATTTTTTGCACATCCTTTTTTGATATTATATTTTTTACACATCTTTTTTGACGGTTAATAATATAATGTAAAAAAGATTATTATATAGGTAGATTTATGGCTTATAAAATAATGGTGGATGCCGGACATGGCGGATATGACGGTGGAGCTTCCTATAACGGAAGACTTGAGAAGGATGATACACTTCGGCTTGCTCTTGCAGTTGGTGAGTTGCTTTCTGAAAAAGGATATGACGTTGAGTATACCAGAACAACAGATGTATATGATTCACCTGTTCAAAAGGCAAGGATAGGAAATGACAGTAATGCTGATTTATTTGTATCGATACATCGTAATTCATCTCCGACACCAAACACCTATAAAGGAGTACAGACACTTGTATATGAGGATGTAGGGCTTAAGGCAGATCTGGCAAGAAGTGTCAATAATGAGCTCGAAAAGGTTGGGTATAGAAATATAAATGTTGTGGAAAGACCGAACCTTGCAGTTCTAAGACGTACCAAGATGCCTGCAATACTTGTTGAAACCGGATTTATAAATAATGATGAGGATAATGCCAGGTTTGACAGTCAGTTTGATGAAACTGCCAATGCAATCGCAACCGGAATAGATGATGTCATAAAAGCAGCCGGCTTGAAAAGCGAAGCACAGAATAATACGGTAAATGTTATAAATACAATGGATGGTGGTGAAATAGACACCTCGTCTACCGATGATTTAGAAAGAGATAATTTAATTAGAGATAATTCAATTGTCAATGACTCAACTGAAGAGGATTCGATAGTTGACGATTCACCGGAAGACAGCTCACCTGATAACGATGAACCTACAGACAACTCAAACTATGAGGGATATATAAAGGATGTGCCAACCGGTGAAAACGACATAAATGGCAATTATCAACTCCTCGTCGGTATATACAGAACCTTAGGCTCGGCTAATTATCAAATGAATAATCTTATAAATACAGGTTATCCTGTAACTGTATTTGAGGATGAAGATTTGTTTCAGGTAAGAACCGGAAGCTATGAAACGATAGAGGAGGCACTTATTGCGGCACGCGAGCTTCGGGACAGAGGTTATGAGACACTTATTGTAATCGGAAAATAATTAATCGGTTCAAATAATAATCAATTTGAGCAAAAATAATTAGTCTGAAAAAATAATCAGTCTAAATAATAACCAGTCTGAACAAAAAATAATCAGTCTGAACAAAAAATAATCCTTGACAACGATTATTCTCTATGGTACTATGTCACTCGATGAGCTGCCGTAGACAGTAGGTGCCGCAAGGCATAAGGAGTAAACGCCTACCGAGGAAGAATCGTAAAGTCAAAAGATTTAGCGTATTTTTACTCTCGTGCTGCGTAGCGCGAGAGTTTTTTCTTTCGTATATATTTGCAGCTTCATTATAAATAAAATAGGAGGTGCAAAACTTTGGCAAAGGTAGAATTAAAACAGCCTATAGTTGAGGAAATCAAAGAAAGTCTCAATGATGCAAAGACAGTTGTATTAGTTGATTACCGTGGACTTACTGTTGAACAGGATACTAAACTCCGTAAGACATTAAGAGAAGCAGGCGTAATCTACAAGGTATACAAGAATACAATGGTTAAGCTTGCTATCGATGGTACAGATTTTGATTCAATTAAGGAAGACCTTGAAGGACCAACAGCAGTTGCAGTTTCAAAGACAGATGCTACAGCTGCAGCAAGAGTACTTGCTAAGTTCGCAAAGGAGAATCCTGCTCTTGAAATCAAGTCAGGTATTGTTGAAGGAACCTACTATGATGCAGCAGGTATAACAAAGATAGCTACTATACCTTCAAGAGAAGAACTTTTATCTAAGTTCCTTGGAAGTATTCAGTCACCTATCACAAACTTTGCTCGTGTTATTAAGCAGGTTGCAGAAGCAAAAGAAGCATAAGCTTCTTGAAATAAAAGCATAAGCTTTTTGGAATAAGAGCATAAGCTTCTTGAAATAAAAGCAAGGCTTTTTAAAAATGAAGTTAAAAATTCAAAAATCATTAAATTGAAATTAACAGATTTAAGTATTTAATTAATTAGAAAATTTAGGAGGAAATTAAAAATGACTATTGAAGAATTAGTTGCAGAAATTGATAAGCTCTCAGTTCTTGAGCTTAATGATCTTGTAAAGGCAGTAGAAGAGAAGTATGGTGTATCAGCAGCAGCAGGTGTTGTAGTTGCAGCAGCTGGAGCAGCAGATGGCGCAGCAGGCGGAGCAGAAGAGAAGGATTCATTCGATGTAGAGCTTACTGAAGTAGGTCCTAACAAGGTTAAGGTTATTAAGGTTGTTAGAGATTGTACGGGTCTTGGACTTAAGGAAGCTAAGGACGTTGTTGATGGCGCTCCTAAGGTTCTTAAGGAAGGCGCTTCTAAGGAAGAGGCTGAGGACATCAAGACTAAGCTTGAGGCAGAAGGCGCTAAAGTTACACTTAAGTAATTTGTGTCCAATATGATGTATATAAAAGATGTGTCAATAAAATATCATTGGCACATCTTTTTTAAATAATAAAAGAATACATGAGTCAGATACGAGGTAGAAGTACTATAAAGAGCATTTATCCCGATTTGCGTTAAATCAGAAACGAGAATTATTTGCAGATGCGTAAAAAAAATCGAACTGTTTGAGCAAAGCGAGTTTTCGATTTTTAGCATCTGTAAATAATTCGAGTTTACTGATTTAGCAAATTGATGGATAGCTCTTTATAGTACTTCTACCTCGTATCTGACTCATATGTGAAAAAAAGTGAAAAAGTGAAAAAAATATTTGACAGAGTATTTTATTTGTGGTAAAGTAATAAAATGTCATTATTATGGCAAGGTTTGCCATAAAATAAATTCAAGGGGTGAAATGTGTCAATGAAAAAGTACAGAATGCGTCCTGTAAATTCAGGAAGAGGAATGCGAATGAGCTTTTCTACCGAGAAGGAAGTATTGGATATGCCAAACCTCATAGAGGTGCAGAAGGATTCATACCAATGGTTCTTAGATGAAGGCTTAAGAGAAGTTTTCAGAGATATTTCTCCGATATCAGACTACAATGGACAATTAAGCCTGGAATTCGTTGATTTCCAGCTTTGTAAGGATGATATCAAGTATTCCATTGAAGAGTGTAAGGAAAGAGATGCAACTTATGCAGCTCCACTCAAGGTGAATGTACGCCTTCGTTACAATGAAACAAGAGAGGTTGCTCAGTATGATATATTTATGGGTGATTTACCGCTTATGACCGAGACAGGTACATTTGTTATCAATGGAGCAGAAAGAGTAATAGTAAGCCAGTTGGTTCGTTCTCCTGGTATATATTACGCTATAGGACATGATAAGTTTGGTAAAACCTTATATTCATCAACAGTAATACCTAATCGTGGTGCATGGTTAGAGTATGAGACAGATACCAATGATGTATTTTCTGTTCGTGTTGATAGAACCAGAAAGGTACCTGTAACTGTACTTATCAGAGCACTTGGAATAGGAACAAATCAGGAGATATTGGATTTGTTCGGTGATGAACCAAAGATTCTTGCCAGTCTTGAAAAGGATCCGTCAACTGATTATGAAGGTGGCGTGATTGAACTTTATAAGAAGATTAGACCCGGTGAACCGGAGGTTGTTTCTAACGCAGAAAGCCTTATCAACAGCATGTTTTTTGATGCAAGAAGATATGATCTGGCAAAAGTAGGTAGATACAAATTTAATAAAAAACTCGCCCTTAGAAATAGAATAGCAAATCATGTTCTTTCAGAGGATGTTACCGATCCAAGTACAGGTGAGGTAATGTTTGCTGCAGGAACTGTGCTTACACGTGAGGATGCTAAGCAGATTCAGGATGCTGCGGTTCCTTTTGTGTGGATACAGACAGAGGATAAGAATGTTAAGGTTCTTTCCAATATGGTAGTTGATATGTCCGGATATGTAGGCTTTGATCCAAAGGAAGCAGGCATAACTGAGGACGTTTATTATCCTGTGCTCGAAAAACTTTTAGAGGAGTACGAGGATGAAGAGGAATTAAAGAAAGCCGTTGCAGCTTCCGTCAGTGAGCTTATTCCTAAGCATATTACTAAGGAAGATATTTTGGCTTCTATTAATTATAATATTCATCTTGAATATGGTATCGGTAATCAGGATGACATCGACCACTTAGGAAACAGACGTATCAGAGCGGTTGGTGAGCTTTTACAGAACCAGTACAGAATAGGTTTATCAAGACTTGAAAGAGTAGTTAGAGAAAGAATGACAACCCAAGATATTGATAGCATTACACCTCAGTCACTTATCAATATCAAGCCTGTAACTGCAGCTGTTAAGGAATTCTTCGGAAGTTCACAGCTTTCACAGTTCATGGATCAGAATAACCCTCTTTCAGAGTTGACACACAAGAGACGTCTTTCAGCTCTTGGTCCGGGTGGTCTTTCAAGAGACAGAGCCGGATTCGAGGTTAGAGATGTTCACTATACACATTACGGAAGAATGTGTCCTATCGAGACACCTGAAGGTCCTAACATCGGTCTTATTAACTCACTTGCAACCTATGCAAGAATTAATGAGTATGGATTTGTTGAGGCACCTTACAGAAAGGTGGATAAAACCGATGCAGCTAATCCTATTGTAACTGATGAGGTTGTATATCTTACAGCCGATGAAGAAGATAATTACAGAGTTGCACAGGCAAATGAGCCGCTTGATAATGAAGGACATTTTGTAAATAACAACGTTTCAGGACGTTTTAGAGAAGATACAACAGAGTTTCCAAAGACTAAGGTTGATCTTATGGACGTATCACCTAAGATGGTATTCTCTGTTGCTACATCGATGATACCTTTCCTTGAGAATGACGATGCTAACCGTGCACTTATGGGCTCTAACATGCAGCGTCAGGCCGTACCGCTTCTTAATACTGAGGCACCTATAGTAGGTACAGGTATGGAAGCTAAGGCAGCTGTAGACTCAGGTGTCTGCATAGTTGCTAAGAATGATGGTGTTGTTGAGATTTCATCCAGCGAGAAGATTGTTGTTAAATGTGATGATGGCTCAAAGGATGAATATAGTGTAATTAAGTTTGCAAGAAGTAACCAGGGTAACTGTATGAACCAGAGACCTATCGTTAAGCGTGGAGATAAGGTTAAGAAGGGTATGGTTATTGCTGATGGTGCTTCAACTGCAGGCGGTGAGATAGCACTTGGTAAGAATCCTCTTATCGGATTTATGACCTGGGAAGGTTATAACTACGAGGATGCGGTACTTCTTAGTGAGAGACTTGTTCAGGAGGATATATACACTTCTGTTCATATTGAAGAATATGAGGTTGAGGCAAGAGATACAAAGCTTGGACGTGAAGAGATTACAAGAGACCTTGCAGGACTTGCAGGAGATGCATTAAAGGATCTTGATGAAAATGGTATCATCAGAATTGGTGCTGAGGTACGTGCAGGTGATATCCTTGTTGGTAAGGTAACTCCTAAGGGTGAAACCGAGCTTACTGCAGAGGAAAGACTTCTTAGAGCAATCTTTGGTGAAAAGGCCAGAGAAGTAAGAGATACTTCACTTCGTGTACCGCATGGTGCATATGGTGTGGTTATGGATACCAAGGTATTTACAAGAGAGAACGGAGACGAGCTCCCGCCTGGAGTAAACAAATCCGTTAGAGTATATATTGCACAGAAGAGAAAGATTTCTGTTGGTGATAAGATGGCAGGTCGTCATGGTAACAAGGGTGTTATCTCTCGTATCCTTCCTGTAGAGGATATGCCATTTTTACCAAACGGTCGTCCGCTTGATATAGTACTTAATCCTTTGGGCGTTCCTTCTCGTATGAATATCGGACAGGTACTTGAGCTTCACCTTGGTCTTGCTGCAAATGCACTTGGTTTCAAGGTTTCAACACCTGTATTTGATGGTGCAAATGAGCATGATATCATGAGTGCTCTTGATATGGCAAATGATTATGTAAATGAAGATTGGGAAACCTTCTACGAGAAGTATAAGAATGATACTGAAAAAGAAGTTATGGATTATCTTTATGAGCACAGAGACCATAGAGAAGAGTGGAAGGGTGTTCCTATTAACAGAACAGGTAAGGTAAGACTTCGTGACGGTAGAACCGGTGAGGAATTTGATTCTCCTGTAACTATCGGATTTATGCACTATCTGAAGCTTCATCACCTTGTAGATGATAAGATTCATGCACGTTCAACCGGTCCTTACGGAATGGTTACACAGCAGCCGCTTGGTGGTAAGGCGCAGTTCGGTGGACAGAGATTTGGTGAGATGGAGGTTTGGGCTCTTGAAGCATATGGAGCATCATATACTCTTCAGGAAATACTTACCGTTAAGTCTGATGATATAACAGGACGTGTTAAGACCTACGAAGCAATTATTAAGGGTGACAATATACCTTCTCCTGGTATTCCGGAGTCCTTCAAGGTACTTCTTAAGGAATTCCAGTCACTTGCTCTCGATGTTAAGGTTCTTACAGACGATGGAACCGAAGTTGAGCTTGGTGAGAGCTATGATTACGGAGATGACAATATCCGTTCCGTAATTGAGGGTGACAGCAGAGGTTATGAAGAAGATTTAGAGTCGCAGGGTTATAGCGGAATTGATGAGAATGACGAGCTTACTTCTCTTGGAGAAGACGAGGACGATTATTCTTATGATGATGGTTATGACAGTGATGATGAAGATGATGATTTTTAAGGAAAGGAGATTGGTAAGATGTCAGCATTTAATAATGATATGAATCAGGATCAGGACATTAACTTTGATGCGATTAAGATTGGACTTGCATCTCCTGAGAAAATCAGAGAATGGTCAAGAGGTGAGGTGTTAAAGCCTGAGACTATAAATTACAGAACCTTAAAGCCTGAAAAGGATGGATTATTCTGCGAAAGAATATTTGGACCGAGTAAGGATTGGGAATGTCATTGTGGTAAATATAAAAAGATAAGATTTAGAGGCGTTGTCTGCGACAGATGTGGAGTTGAGGTTACCAAGGCAGCAGTAAGACGTGAACGTATGGGTCATATCGAGCTTGCCGCACCTGTATCACACATTTGGTATTTCAAGGGTATACCGAGCCGTATGGGCCTTATGCTTGATATATCTCCAAGACATTTGGAAAAAGTACTTTATTTTGCTTCATATATAGTTCTTGATCCGGGAGAAACTCCTCTTGAATATAAGGCTATATTAAATGAACAGGAATTCAGAAAAGCAGAAGAGGATTATGGCAATAAGTTCCGTGTTGGCATGGGAGCTGAGGCTATAAAGGAGCTTCTTGCAGCTGTAGATCTTGATAAGGAATCAAAGGATTTAAGAGAAGAACTTGACGGAGCATCAGGACAGAAGAGGGCAAGAATTATCAAGAGACTTGAGGTTATTGAAGCCTTCAGAAGCTCAAACAATAAGCCTGAGTGGATGATACTTGACGTAATTCCTGTAATTCCGCCTGATATCAGACCTATGGTTCAGCTTGATGGCGGTAGATTTGCAACATCAGATCTTAATGACTTATATAGAAGAATTATAAATCGTAACAACAGACTTAGAAGACTTCTGGAGCTTGGAGCACCGGATATCATTGTCCGTAATGAAAAGAGAATGCTTCAGGAGGCAGTAGATGCACTTATAGATAACGGCAGACGTGGTCGTCCTGTAACAGGACCGGGCAACAGAGCTCTTAAGTCACTTTCAGACATGCTTAAAGGTAAGCAGGGTCGTTTCCGTCAGAACCTCCTCGGTAAGCGTGTTGACTATTCAGGACGTTCAGTTATCGTAGTAGGACCGGAGCTTAAGATATATCAGTGTGGTCTCCCTAAGGAGATGGCAATTGAGTTATTTAAGCCGTTTGTTATGAAAGAACTTGTAAGTACAGACAAGGCCAACAATATTAAGGCGGCTAAGAAGAAGGTTGAAAGACTTGAGCCGGAGGTTTGGGATGTGCTTGAAAAGGTTATTAAAGAGCATCCGGTTATGCTTAACCGTGCTCCTACACTTCACAGACTTGGTATACAGGCATTTGAGCCTATCCTTGTAGAAGGTAAGGCTATAAAGCTTCATCCACTTGTATGTACTGCTTATAACGCCGACTTTGATGGTGACCAGATGGCAGTCCATCTTCCTCTTTCGGTTGAAGCACAGGCTGAGTGCAGATTCCTTTTGCTCTCACCTAATAACCTGCTTAAGCCTTCAGATGGTGGTCCTGTTGCCGTTCCTTCACAGGATATGGTACTTGGTATCTACTATCTTACAATGGAAAAGTATGCAGAGCTTTCAGAGGAAGAATTAAAAGACGCCAATATAGTTAAAGAATATAAGTCAAAAGATGAAAGCAAGAATATAAAGAGTCTTATCAAGGATTGTGAAGAGGGAACTGTTGAACTTAATGATTTCGTTAAGGTCAAGGTTGTTTCAAAGATGTCCAAGGATAAGCAGACAGTATTTTATAAGGATATTGTAAGTACAGCAAGAAACTTTATCGGACCTATGTTCAAGAGTACAAACCGTGCACTTTTGGCATATGAAAATGGTAAGATAACATTACACCAGAAGATAAAGGTTGAAAGATCCATAGTTACACCGGAAGGCGAAAAGATAACTAAACTTATAGATTGTACACTCGGAAGACTCATATTCAATGAGATTATTCCTCAGGATCTTGGATTTGTGGACAGAAGTAATCCTGATAGTATTCTTGAACCTGAGATTAACTTCCATGTTGGTAAGAAGGACTTAAAGAAGATTCTTGATAAGTGTATCAATATTCACGGTGCGACCAAGACTGCCGAAGTACTTGATGATATCAAGGCTATGGGATATAAGTTCTCAACAAGAGGAGCTATTACGGTTTCCATATCGGATATGACAGTACCTGCAGCCAAGAAGGAAATTCTTGAAGAAGCACAGAAAGTTGTAGACAGACTCAATAAGACATATTCAAGAGGTCTTTTGACTGATGAAGAAAGATATAAGGCAGTTGTTAAGGTTTGGGAGGAAGCCGATAAGAAGCTTACAAAGGCACTTCTTGATGGCCTTGATAAATATAACAATATTTACATGATGGCTGATTCCGGTGCCCGTGGTTCTGACCAGCAGATTAAGCAGCTCGCAGGTATGCGTGGACTTATGGCAGATACTACAGGTCGTACAATCGAGCTTCCAATCAAGTCAAACTTCCGTGAAGGTCTTGACGTTTTGGAATACTTCATTTCAGCACATGGTGCGCGTAAAGGTCTTTCCGATACAGCACTTCGTACAGCAGACTCAGGTTACCTTACACGTCGTCTTGTTGATGTATCACAGGATCTTATCATCAGAGAGGTTGATTGCTGCGAGGAAACAGATGAGAAGCCGGGTATGTATGTAAGAGCTATCTATAATGGAAATGAAGTTATAGAGAAGTTTGAAGATAGAATAACAGGCCGTTATGCAGCAGAAAGCGTATTTGATAAGGATGGCAATATGATTGTTAAGAAGAATCATATGATTACTCCTAAGAGAGCTGCCAATATTATCAAAAATGGTGTTGATGAGGATGGTGTAGCCTTCTTCAATGCAGAGGAAGGAAAGGTAAGAAGAGATGCTAAGCTTAAGATTAGAACTATTCTTACTTGTAAGTCACATCTTGGAATTTGTTCAAAGTGTTATGGTGCCAACATGGCAACAGGACAGCCGGTACAGGTTGGTGAGGCAGTTGGTATCATAGCTGCACAGTCAATCGGTGAACCTGGTACACAGCTTACAATGCGTACCTTCCATACAGGTGGTGTTGCCGGTGACGATATCACTCAGGGTCTTCCTAGAGTAGAGGAACTCTTTGAGGCAAGAAAGCCAAAGGGACTTGCTATCATAGCTGAATTTGGCGGTGAGGTTGAAATCAGAGAGACCAAGAAGAAACGTGAGGTTGTTATAACCAATAAGGAGACAGGTGAGTCAAAGGCATATCTTATTCCTTATGGTTCAAGAACTAAGGTTGTAGACGGTCAGATACTTGAAGCCGGTGATGAGCTTACAGAAGGATCTGTTAATCCACATGATATCCTTAAGATCAAGGGTATCCGTTCAGTTCAGGATTACATGATTCGTGAGGTTCAGAAGGTTTACAGACTTCAGGGTGTTGATATCAACGATAAGCATATCGAAGTAATTGTAAGACAGATGCTTAAGAAGGTTAGAATAGAGGAAAGTGGAGATACTGAATATCTTCCTGGTACATTTGTTGATGTTCTTGATTATGCAGAGATCAACGAAATGCTTGAGGAAGAAGGCAAGAAACCTGCTGTTGGTACACAGATAATGCTTGGTATAACCAAGGCTTCACTTGCAACCAATTCATTCCTTTCAGCTGCATCCTTCCAGGAGACTACAAAGGTTCTTACCGATGCCGCTATAAAGGGCAAGGTTGATCCTCTTATCGGTCTTAAGGAAAATGTTCTTATCGGTAAGCTTATTCCTGCCGGAACAGGTATGAAGAGATATAGAAGCGTTCAGCTTGATACAGGCAGAAGAGAAGAAGCATTTGCTGATGTAGACGATGAGTTTGAGTATGATGAAAATGAAGAGTACGTTGAATATGATGATTCGTCAGAGGAAACAGAAGATGAAGTAACTGTAGCATCAACTGATGATTCTGATGATGAAGAGTAAGATAACTCTTAAGGACACTCAAATAATAAACATAATAAATGGCGTGTGGGATAGACCTACACGCCATTATATTTATCTAAGTTAATAATTGTTATTTTAATATACAATTTATTTATCCTTTGGCATTCTTTTCTTTCTTTTTTGCTTTTTCTTTGGTCTTGTCATCTTCCGGTTTAGGATCATTTAACTCTATACCGGCTAGTGGCATGGTTATTGTTTCAATAAACAGCATAAAGATAAATAACATTATAGCAATGGATACAAGATATGAATGAAGGTATATTTCGTGACCTGTGTTTTGTTCAAAGCTTATGATACAATCTGTAATTGCAAGCGGTGCCATAACTAAAACAAATAAAAATACGTGAACCATATCCATAGCTTTTCTTTCTTCATCGCTGTCAAGGCACAGAATGAGAGGCATAAATAATAATATAAGTGATGTTTCAAGTTCGGCAAACGGTCCGGCGATAACAACAAGTGTGAGTGCCAGAACACGTTTCCACTTTGATTTGCTGATAAATCCACATACAATAAGTGATATAACAAGTATTGCCCATATGATATATTTTACAGGACTGCTGTTTGACATTGTGTTATAACCAAGCGACATAGAAAGTATATCAAGTCCGGCAAATATATCCGTTCTATATGCTGCTCCTCCATCCTGAATCATATTAATGACATCCGGAATTTTCTTAAATATATTACCTATAACTGATAATCCTCCGACGAAAAAGGATGGAACAATATATAATAACACACTGTATATAAGAGAAAACAGACTGTCTTTCCATCGTTTTTCCCTAAGAAGTAATACTACAAATATAATTGCATATGGCTTTATTGCCACAGCGAGAGCAAGTGCAATTAAGGAGAGATGCCTTTCATAAGCTTTTTCACTGTTATAATTAAGAACAAACAGAAACAGGAAAAACAAAGCTATAATAATTATATTTCCTCGTTCAAAATTATAAATCATTGGAGCAGAGAAAAGGCATAGGAATAAAAACCATACTTTTGTAATTGCATTGCCTTTTTTAATATTATAGATTACTATTGAAAGTGCAGCAGTTGTAATGGCTGCAAAAAATACGTATACTAAGTTGGTTTCATGGAAATGTGCAAGATATGATTTGTCATAATCGTATACATCTCCGTTTGCAAAATATGACATAAACCTAAATAATAAAATATAAAGGGGCGAATAAAATGAATATTCACCTAAATTTGATGAACCGTAGGGCTCTTTTAACAGTGAGACTTTTAATGGGTTGAAGAAATCCATATATGTATCAGTATAATAGCTGAATACAATTGAGTTCATTGAAAAGCCGTTAGAGGCTATGACCGATATATACATTACAAGTTGAGTCAGTGAAAGGGATATAAAAAATATACAAAAGGTTATTTTGCCCTTTTGCGCATTGGTTAATTTTTTAGTTACTGGTTTACTCATTGATTTACACTCGCTTTCCGTAATAAAAGTATGATTAATATCGTTTGTGTGATATTGATAATATTTTATTTCAAAATATATAAGGTGTCAATAATAATAAATGAGTTGATATTTTAAAATAAATAGGTTACAATACTAATAATTGGGTAAAATACTGATAAACAGGATACATAATATAAAGGACGTGGTTGGATGAATAATTTAAATACACAGAATACACAGGATATTGATATTATTAAGGAAAGTACCATAGAGGTGCCGGACATACTGGCACAAGTTTATGATGCTTTGTCTGAAAAAGGATATAATCCTGTAAGTCAGATAGTTGGATATGTTATGAGTGGTGATCCTACTTACATTACCAGCTATAAAAATGCAAGAAGTCTTATTATGAAGGCTGAACGTGATGAAATCATAGAAGTACTTCTTGAAAATTATATTGATACAAGACTTAAGTAAAGCAATATTGCTTGTTAGACAAGTTTTTGAGCTTTACTTTTGGGATTGGAGAATTGCTTGAGAATAATAGGTTTAGATTACGGAACAAAGACTGTAGGGGTCTCAATAAGCGATGAAACCGGGCTTATCGCACAGCCACTTCTTACCATTGAGAGAAAGCATGCGGACAAGCTTAGACAGACATATGCACAGATAGAGAGTATTATTGCAGAGTACGGATGTGAAAAAATAGTTTTGGGACTTCCAAAAAATATGAATAATACCGAAGGGGAAAGAGCTGCGGCAACGAGAGAATTTGCCGCAAATCTTGAAAGAAGAACGGGATTATCCGTTATTTTTGAGGATGAGAGGCTTACAACAGTAGAAGCGGACAGAATACTTGAAGAAACAGATGTGGCTATAAGCAGGAGAAAAGAATACATAGATAAGATGGCGGCAGCCATTATACTACAGGCATATCTTGACAGGGAAAATAACAGCAAATAAAATACATCAAGGATTAGTAAAATAATTACCGCGATAACATTAATTTGAAAATATAAATCAAAATATGAGGATAAAATTATGGAAAAAAACGAAAAGCTTGTTTTTGAAACTGAAGATGGAGATGTAGATTTTTTTGTGCTTGAGCAGACGATGATTGCAGGCACCAATTATATATTAGTAACAGATGATATGGAAAGTGAGGAGGGAAGCTTTCTTATTCTAAAGGAAGAAAAAATTGTGAATCCTGATGATGAAGAGATAGCAACCTACGGCGTGATTGAGGACGAAAATGAATTAAAGGCAGTTGTCAAGGTGTTTGACGAGCTGTTAGATGATATTGATTTGGAGGTATAGTTTTGAAACCAGATGACAATAAGCCGGTAAAGATAATTCCTTTGGGCGGACTTGAACAGATAGGAATGAATATTACCGCAATAGAGTATGAGGACAGTATAATCGTTATAGATTGCGGTTTGTCCTTCCCTGAAGATGAGATGTTGGGAATTGATCTTGTTATTCCTGATGTAACTTATCTGAAGGAAAATGCCGATAAGGTTAAAGGTCTTGTGGTTACACACGGACATGAGGACCATATCGGTGCGATTCCCTATGTGGAAAATGAGATAAATATGCCAATATATGCAACTAAGCTTACTATGGCACTTATTGAGCATAAGCTTGAAGAACATAATAATTTAAATAATGTCAGAAGAAAGGTAGTTTCTCACGGACAGATTATAAATCTTGGTTGCTTTAGAATCGAATTTATAAGAACAAATCATTCAATTGCTGATGCTGCGGCACTTGCAATATATACACCGGCAGGTATAATAGTCCATACTGGTGATTTTAAGGTTGATTTTACTCCTGTATTCGGTGAAACCATAGATTTACCGAGATTTGGCGAGCTGGGTAAAAAAGGCGTGCTTGCGCTTATGGCAGACTCGACAAATGTTGAAAGACCGGGTTATACACAGTCTGAGAAAACAGTAGGTAAGACATTTGATAACCTGTTCAATGATAACAGGGATCACAGAATAATAATTGCAACCTTTGCATCCAATGTTGACAGAGTTCAGCAGATAATTAATTCGGCATATAAGTATGGCAGAAAGGTTGTTATAGAAGGCAGAAGCATGGTAAATATAATCAATACGGCTTCTGAGCTTGGATATATTAATATACCTGAAAATACACTTATTGAGATAGACAGGATAAAGGATTATCCTGATGAACAGCTGGTACTTATCACAACCGGCAGCCAGGGAGAAAATATGGCGGCTTTATCAAGGATAGCTGCGTCTATTCACAATAAAGTAACCATTAAACCGGGAGATGTTGTTATATTTTCTTCAAATCCTATACCGGGCAATGAAAAGGCAGTATTTAAGGTAATAAATGAGCTTGAGATGAAGGGTGCACATGTTATATTCCAGGATACTCATGTATCAGGACATGCCTGCCAGGAAGAATTGAAGCTTATGTATGCCCTTACAAAGCCAAAATACGCAATTCCTGTACATGGCGAGTACAGACACTTAAAGCGTCATGCTGAGCTTGCTGTAGAGATGGGAGTGCCTAAAGAAAATGTAAAGATTCTGACCACAGGAGATGTTCTTGAGATAGATGACGATACATTTAAGGTGACAGGAAGAGTCCCTGCACAGGGTATACTGGTAGACGGACTTGGAGTAGGAGATGTAGGAAATATAGTTCTTCGAGACAGACAGCATTTATCTCAAAATGGTCTTTTGATAGTTGTTGTTACGCTTGAAAGAGAATCAAACCAGCTTCTCGCAGGACCGGATATAGTTTCCCGAGGTTTTGTATATGTAAGAGAGTCGGAAACTCTTATGGACGATTGCCGCGAGGTTATACAGGAGGCGCTTGATATGTGCCTTGCCAAGGGTGTTTCCGATTGGAATAAAATTAAGACCAGTATCAAGGATTCCGTTAGTGAGTTTTTATGGAAGAGAACCAAGCGAAGTCCTATGATTTTGCCTATAATAACAGAGGTAAAATAAAATCGAGGTTAAGCTATGAGAGATGTTATCAGACAAAGCAAAGAGCTAAATGAAAAAATAAAGCAGTCCGAGGAATATAAGATATATCTTGAAACAAAGGCTGCATTATATGAGCATGACGATTTATGCATAAGGCTTAAGGAGTTCAAAAACAGAAATGAAAGCTTGCAAAACAACCCTGTTTCGGACGCCTATGATGCTGTAACGTCATTGGTTAAAGAATATGATGATTTGCTGCACAATGCACTGGTAGGAGATTTTTTACGGGCGGAGCAGAAAATATGCAGACTTATGCAGCAGGTATATATATCTATATCAGAAGGATTGGAGCTGGAGTACTTAGATGAGTGATAATAATGTACAGGTAAATAATAAATCACAAAATAAACCAAATACAAATGCTAAACCAAATAATAAAGCAAACAATGTAAATAATTCGCAAAAAAAACAGACTAAAAAGAAAAAGACCAGATGGGATGAGATAATAAGAAAAGGTCTTAAGCATTCCTCCGGATTTATGTTAAGTTTGTTTATAAATATTGTCATTGTGTTCTTTATAGCAAGATTGTTTTCGTATTCATTTAACTTTGCATACAGTGTATTTGGCGATGTTGCCAAGGATCCTGCCGGAAGAGAATATGCTGTTATTGAGATACCTGCCGACTCGTCTACACTGCAGATTGGTAAGGCTCTTGAGGATAATGACATTATAGAAGATAAATATGTATTCTGGGCAAAGGTAAGAATCAAAAATCTTGGTGGAAAGATAAAGGCAGGAAAATACGGTTTATCTTCATCCATGACCTATGGTGAGATAATAAACCTGATATGTGGAATAAATGAAGAAGATGAAGAGGGGGATTAGCCATGGGTGATATGGAAAGGATATCCTCATTTGTTAATTCGTTTATAAAAGATGATGAAGGCTCGCTTGAAGAGATATATAATGAGGCGGTTGTTCGTGGAGTGCCTGTTATAAGAAAAGCTTCAAGGGAGCTTTTAAAAACGCAGCTTTTGATAAAAAAACCTAAAAATATTTTGGAGATAGGCACAGCAGTAGGTTATTCTTCACTTTTTATGAGTCAATATACAG
Source organism: uncultured Lachnospiraceae bacterium (assembly GCA_902762955.1). Lineage (GTDB taxonomy): Bacteria > Bacillota > Clostridia > Lachnospirales > Lachnospiraceae > Coprococcus_C. The sequence continues at coordinate 20,289 of CACWQH010000023.1, read as the reverse complement.
ATGAAGAATGCCGCATAACCACCATAGAGCTTGATGAACAAAGAGTTGCCACGGCAAGGGACAATATAAAGCTGCTGGGTAAAGAAAATGTTATAGAAGTAATAAAGGGAGATGCGCTATTTGTATTAAAAGAGCTTCCCGATGCTTCATATGACTTTTTGTTTGTTGATGCTGCAAAAGGACAATATATAAACTATTATGAGGATGTTTTAAGGATAGCAAAGCCCGGTGCTGTAATTATATCAGATAATATTCTTCAGGACGGAGAGATACTGGAATCGCATTATACAGTTGAAAAAAGAAACAGAACCATACATGACAGGATGCGCGAATATCTTTATAATATAACTCATGATGACAGAGTTGAAAGTGCTATACTTTCTGTAGCTGACGGTATGGCTGTGACTGTAAAAAAATAAATATATTTAAAACTAAAACAATACATAATAGCTTGTTTATATGCTTGATAAATCTATGATATAAAGAATATATAAGGATAAAAAAATGGAGCAGATAGTAATAAAAAAGCCTGAGCTTCTGATACCTGCGGGTGGTATGGACACATTAAAGGTAGCTATAGATTATGGTGCCGATGCGGTATATATGGGTGGACAGAAATTCGGACTAAGAGCAAAGGCTGACAATTTTTCAATTGAAGAGATGAAAGAAGCAGTAAGATACGTCCATGCTCATGGAAAAAAAGTGTATGTTACTGTCAATATTTTTGCGCATAATGATGATATAGAAGGCGTCAGAGAGTATTTTGAAACCCTTCATAACGAGGGCTTAGATAGTGGTGATACAGCTATAGATGCACTTCTTATATCCGATTTTGGAATATTTACTCTTGCAAAAGAGATTTTACCTGATATAGATATTCATATTAGCACCCAGGCCAACAATACCAATTATATGACCTATAATTTCTGGTACAAGCAGGGCGCAAAGAGAGTGGTAGCTGCCCGTGAACTTTCGTTAAAAGAGCTTAAGAAGATACGAGATAATATTCCTGAAGATATGGAGATAGAGGCATTTATGCATGGTGCAATGTGCATATCATATTCGGGAAGATGCCTTTTGTCCAGTTATTTTACAGGAAGAGATGCCAATAAGGGTGCATGTACACATCCTTGCAGATGGAAGTATGCTATAGTTGAAGAAAAAAGACCGGGAGAATATCTTCCGGTTGAAGAAGATGACAGGGGTACATATATCTTTAATTCAAAGGATTTGTGTATGATAGAGTATATTCCGGAAATGATAGCAGCCGGGATTGATTCGTTTAAAGTGGAAGGACGCATGAAAACGGCACTTTATGTGGCTGCAGTAACCCGCACCTACAGGAAGGCTATAGACGATTATTTTGAATCTGAAGAGCTTTACAGAGCCAATATGGACTATTACAGGGAAGAAATAGCAGCATGTACCTACAGACAGTTCACAACCGGCTTTTATTTTCATAAGCCTGATGAGAATACTCAGATATATGATAACAATACATATGTTAATAATTACATTTATCTTGGCTGTATAGAAGAAGTAATAACCAAAGAATCATCTGCAGACGCTTTAGACGGCTTAACCGGAGACTCCGACTTAAACAGTGATACCGGACTTTTTGTGATTCATCAAAAAAATAAATTTTCAGTTGGAGAAAAGGTTAGTGTTATGGCCTTCGATGGAAGTAATATCTATGTTGCTGTATGCGGTATATATGATGAGAAGATGAATCCTATGGAATCAGCTCCTCATCCAAAACAGCTTATTTATATAAAATTTAGTGATACAGACGGTATCAGGCCGGGTATGATTATAAGAGTAAAGCGCTCCTGAGTTTTAGCAGCGCTTTTTTCTCTATACGGGAAACATATGATCTGGAGATGCCGAGCATTTTTGCAACTTCTTTTTGTGTCATCTCATCATTTCCGCCCAAGCCATAGCGCATAGCTATTATTTCCTGTTCGCGTTTATCTAATACTTTATTAAAAATCTTTGATACATAGCTTAAATTATCATTGTGGATTATATCTATTAAAACATTTTCATCATCATTTTTAATTATGTCCATAAGGCTTATCTCATTACCCTCTTTGTCTGTTCCGATTGGTTCATATAATGAGATTTCTCTTGATTCTTTGCGCTCTTGCCTGAGCCTCATAAGTAGTTCGTTTTCGATACACCTTGAAGCATATGTGGCAAGTCGGTTTCCTTTATCTATATCATAGGTGTTGACTGCTTTTATAAGTCCTATAGTACCTATAGAAATCAGGTCTTCGGTGCTTCTTTCTGCAGTCTGATATTTTTTCACTATATGTGCAACAAGTCTAAGATTATATTCTACAAGCGTATTTCTGGCTTCTATATCTCCCTGCTTGCTTAAAAGGAGATAATGACGTTCTTCCTCTTGTGAAAGGGGATGTTTAAAAGTATCCAAATTATACGCCTCGCGAAAATCCCTGTTTCTATATGATATGATTTTGAAAAAGAAAAGTGCTTTTCCAAGAAAAAAATGTATATTAAAAATAATATTTATGTTATAATGTCTGAGGAAATTATTATATAAAGAATATTGGGAAAAATAACGGAGAAAAGTGTTAATGTGGGATTCAAAATATCTGGATGAATTAAATATAAAAAGAGAAAAGGCTAAAGCCGGTGGTGGTGCCGAAAAAATAAAGATTCAGCATAATAAAGGTAAACTATCTGTTTGGGAACGCATAGATTATTTGTTTGATGATGGATCTTTTCAGGAAGTTGGTTCTTTGATAGAGTCCCGTTTCACGGATTTCGGAATGGATAAGAAAAAATTACCGGGAGATGGCGTTGTCACGGGCTTTGGAACAATTAATGGAGAACCTGTATATATAGCTGCGGAAGATTTTACAGTTATGGGTGGAACGTATGGAGAATATCATAGCAGAAAGATTGTCAGAATAATGGATATGGCTTTTCAGTCGAAGGCACCGTTTATTACAATAAATGATTCCGGTGGAGCAAGGATGGAAGAAGGAATAACCGGTCTTGACGGATACGGAGATATGTTTTTGAGACATACAAGAGCATCAGGGAAAATTCCGCAAATTGCTGTAGTTATGGGACCATGTGCAGGTGGAGCATGTTATGGACCTGCATTGTGTGATTTCGTGTTTATGGTTGATAAGACAAGTCAAATGTATCTGACAGGTCCGGTGGTTGTTAAGACGATAATGGGTGAGGAAACATCCGCTGAGGAACTTGGCGGTGCCCAGACTCACAATAAATATAGCGGAGTTGCACATTTTAACTATAAAAATGAATACGAGTGTTTGGATGGAGTAAAAAAACTGCTTTCATATCTTCCGAAAAATTATAGAGAAAAGCCTGTAAGAATCATAGGAAAGGCTCGTGATAATTCTTCGGAATTGCAGAATATTGTATCAGATAATCAAAGGACCGGATATGATGTTCATAAGATTATAAGTACCTTGGTAGATGAAGACAGTTTCTTTGAAATTCATAAAGATTTTGGAAGGAGTATCGTAATAGGCTTTTGCAGAATTGACTCGGAAGTGGTGGGCATAGTTGCATCAAATCCTATACATCTTGCCGGAGCACTTGATATAGATGCAGGTGAAAAAGCAGCAAGATTTGTAAGATGTTGTGATTGTTTTGGAATTCCTCTTTTGACAATGATTGATGTTCCGGGATTTTTGCCCGGTGTGAAGATGGAAAAAGGCGGAATAATCCGAAGAGGAGCGAAGCTTCTTTATGCTTATTGTGAAGCGAGCGTTCCAAAGGTTAGTCTTATTCTTCGTAAAGCATATGGCGGTGCTTATATTGCTATGAATAGTAAGGGTATGGGGGCAGATATTGTTTATGCCTGGCCAATTGCCCAGATCGCAGTAACCGGTGCGGAAAGTGCAGTCAATATCATGTATAAACATGAGCTTGATGAGTCTGATGATAAAGAAAAGACAAGAGAAGAAAAAATCAAGGAATTTAACGAAAAATTTATGTCTCCGTATTCGGCTGCAAAACTTGGAATTATAGATGAAGTGATTACACCGGAAGAAACGCGAAGAAAGATTCGCTCAGCGTTTGAAAGCTTAAGCAGTAAGGAACGAAGTGAATTATCATATATTCATGGAAATATTCCACTTTAAGGAGTGAAGTGATGAAAAATATCGTGATAATAGGAGCCGGTGATCTCGGAAGAGAGGTTGTGTGGCTCATAGAGGATATAAACAAGATTAAACCGACATACCTTGTGCTGGGTTTTTTAGATGACTATAAGTATAAGGATGGTGGAGAGTTTTATGGGTATAAGGTGATTGGTGATATTGGTGCTTTGGAAAAAATTGCCAAAGAAACACCTGTATCAGCTGTTATAGCTATTCAGGACGGGGATGCAAGAAGAAGGATTGTCGAGGAACATCCGGATTTTGATTCATGGGAAACCATAATACATCCTACAGCAGTTATAGCATCTACCAGCCCTGTCGGAAAAGGGTCAGTCATTTTTCCGCATGTGACTGTTTCAGTAAATACCAAGATAGACGATTTCGTACTTCTGTATATTCATGCAGTAATATGCAATGATTGTAATATAAGTAAATATGTTTCGGTTATGTTTGGAACAATGATCGGAGAAAGGGTTGATGTGGGAAAGGCATGTAACCTTGGCGCAGGATGTATCATAGGTCCGCATTTAAAACTGGAAGATAATAAAAATGTTGATTTTGGGACCACATTAAAATGATAATTATGAGTTATTGTTGGAGGGTATATGAAGAAGATAGTGATATACGGCGCCGGAGGTCTTGGCAGGGAAGTTGCTCAGTTGATAGAAAACATAAATAAAGAAAAACCTGTTTATGAAATTGTAGGATTTGTTTCTGAAGGAGATAATTTCTATGAAGGACAGTTGATCAATAATTATCCTTGGCTTGGAGATGAAAGCTGGCTTTACAAACATAAAGACGATGTCGTATGCACTGTTGCAATAGGAAATGCCGGTGCTAAGGCAAAGATTCAGAAAAGACTGCTGGAAAATGGAATAAAAATAGAAACACTTATTGCACCTGACGCTATGATTGGAACAAACACAATTATTGGAACCGGTTGTATTATATGTATTAAGACTGCAGTTTCTGTTAATTGTGAGATCGGTGATGGAGTATTGCTTAACGGAAATATAATGATTGGACATGATACTCGTATAGGTGACTATACAACTATAATGACCTCTACCGATATTGGTGGTTATTGTGAAATAGGCTCAGAGGTAAATATCGGGGGACATGTGTTTATTGTTCCTCATCGTAAAATAGGTTCAAATGCAACAATTGCAGCGGGAAGTATAGTTTTTACAAACGTAAAAAAAGGAACAACGGTTCTTGGAAATCCTGCGAAGAGAATGAAAGCAATAGAAAATTAATTGTGAAATTTAGAAGAGGTAAAAAATGAATAATGCTTTTTTGTTTCCGGGACAGGGTTCACAGGCAATCGGAATGGGTAAAGAATTATATGAAACCAATATTGCTGCAAAGCAGATACTTGAAACTGCAAATGATGTGCTTGGATATAACTTAAAAGAACTTATGTTTAACGGGCCTATAGAAAAACTTACTGATACAAAATTTGCCCAGGCAGCTATCTATACCTGTTCCGCTATGTATCTTGAAAAAGCAAGGCAGGAAGGGATAAATTATGAATACGTTGCCGGACATAGTCTGGGAGAGTATAGCGCTTTGTATGCAGCAGGAGTATTTGATTTTGAAAATGGCTTAAAACTTGTTGATAAGCGGGGAAGAGTTATGTCTGAGCAAAATGGAAAGGGTACTATGGCTGCTGTTATGGGACTTGAAGAAGAAGTGTTGGAAAAACAATTGACGGAAGATGCGGTTATGGCAAATCTCAATACAAAAATGCAGATAGTTATTTCAGGAAGTGTTCAGGCAATAGAGGAGTTTGAGAGAAAATATCTTAATGACGAAAGTGTAAAGGTAAAGAGACTAAATGTCAGTGCTGCCTTCCATAGTCCGCATATGAGTGAGGCAGCTAAGATTATGGAGAGAGAAATAAATGCCCTTATATTTAATGCGCCAAAAGCATATGTTGTTTCAAATATAACAGGAAAACCAACAAAAGATATAGATGAAATAAAGAATAATCTTATAAAACAAATTACAGGACAAGTCAGATGGTATGACAGTATTTTATGCATGAAGGATTTGGGCGTTGAAATGTTTTATGAATGTGGATGCGGACAGGTCCTTAGGAAGATGAATAAGGCAATTACGATAAAACCAAAGTGTATATCAATATAAGGATAAGTTTTATCGGACACAATAATTAATTATACCGGTAATTATATGAAAAGGAGAAATAAAGGAGAAATAATCATGTCAGAAAAAGAAAAGATAGTATTACTGGAAGAAACATTTGATGTTGAAGAAGGCGCCCTTAATGCCGATATGCAGCTTGAAGACATTGAGGAGTATGATTCTATGACTAAGCTTTCTTTGATTGTTATGATGGAAGAAGAATTTGGAAAAGTGCTTACGTCAGAAGAAATAAAGGGATTTAAGACAATAGGGGACATTCTTAATTATATGGAGTGATAGATTTGAATCGAAATATTGAGATCGGTTTATTGCTGATTACTACACAATAATTGATATGGTTGGTGATTAAGATGGAATGTGTTCTTGTAACAGGAGCTTCTTCCGGTTTAGGAAGAGAGTTGGCTATTAGTTTATCAAAATCTTATAATTTGATTTTGAATGGCAGAGATACAGAACGTTTAGAAAGTACGAAAGAAAAATGTTTAAATAAGACATTTATCTGGCAGTATGATTTGACGAAAGTTGATACAATTGAAAAGGATTTAACTGAGTGGTTAAAAGGAAAAGATATTACAGTTAAATCCTTTGTTCATTGTGCCGGATTGATGAAAATGATGCCGATACGTAGTGTCGATGCTAAGATAATATATGAAACATTTTCGACTAATGTTTTTTCGGCACAAATGATTATTAAAGTATTGGTGTCCAGAAAGGCTAATGCCAAGAATTTAAAATCTGTTGTCTTTATATCCAGTAATATTAGTGAACGGGGGGCATCGGCATTTAGTGTTTATGGTTCCTCAAAAGCCGGATTGGATGGATTGATGAGAAATCTTTCCGTTGAATTGGCTCCGGATGTAAGGATAAACTCGGTTCTTCCCGGTGGAATGATTACAGAAATGACAAAAGAAATATTTAACGATGAAAAAATCAAAGAAGAATTCGAATATAATAGTCCGCTGGGAATAGGTAAACCTGAAGATATTGTGCCTGTAGTTGAGTTTCTTGTTTCAGATAAAGCAGGATGGATTACAGGACAGCAAATAATTGTTGATGGCGGGCGTACAATAGATATTACTGAGCGAAGCAAATAAAAAAATCAATATAACAGCTTTGACTATTATAAAAGGAGGGCAGAATAATGCTGCACATTGTAACACAGTATTTGAGAGATTCTGTGGAGAAATATCCGGATTATCCGGCATTTGTAGATCAAAAAAATACTCTTACATATTCTGAAACACTTGTTGAAGCTGAGCATATTGCATTTGATTTAGTATCGAGAGATTTGTTTAAGAAACCTGTTGCCGTGATGATGGATAAAGGTGTCGGAAGCATTTCTGCTTTTATGGGAATAGCTTTATCGGGAAACTATTATACGGTTATTGATACAAAGATGCCGAAGAACAGAGTTGAGAAGATTTTGGAAACGTTTGAGCCTTCGGTGATTATTATCGATAAAAAAAATGAGAAAAAAGCAATTGAAATTGGTGGAGAATATGTTATCTATGAGGATTTGATTGAGAAAAATCTGGAGACTGATGATACAGCTGCTGTAAAGACGGCTGAGAGTAGAATCATAGATACTGATATTCTGTACGTACTTTTCACCTCGGGATCAACAGGTATACCGAAAGGTGTAATTATTACGCATCGCTCCGTGATAGACTATACGGAGTGGGTGGGAGAGACATTTCATTTTGACCATAACACAATAATCGGAAATCAGGCACCGTTTTACTTTGATAATTCTGTATTGGATATTTATAGTACTTTACGTAACGGGGCTACTCTTCATGTAATACCACAGATGATGTATTCGTTTCCGATAAGACTGCTTGAATATATAAGAGATCATAAGGTTAACACCATATTTTGGGTACCTACAGTCCTGTCTCGTGTGGCTGATCTGGATTTGTTGGATAAGTGCGAGATTGACTGCCTTAAAAAAGTGCTTTTTGCCGGTGAGGTGATGCCGGCAAGGCAGCTTAATGCATGGATTAAGAGGTTGCCGGATGCAACTTTTGCCAATCTTTACGGACCGACGGAGATTACTGTTGACTGTACATATTATATTGTTGACCGTGAGATAAAAGATGATGAATCTGTGCCGATTGGTTATGCCTGCATGAATACAGACGTGTTGGTTCTAAATGATAATAATGAGCTTGTGAAGACAAATGAGAAGGGCGAGTTGTGTGTCAGAGGTTCATCACTTTCTATGGGTTACTATAATAATCCGGAAAAAACAGCGGCAGCATTTGTGCAGAATCCGCTTAACAATCTTTATCATGAGTTGATTTATCGTACGGGTGATATTGTTCATTATAACGAAATTGGAGAAATTATATACGATGGAAGGATTGATAGCCAGATAAAACACACCGGACACAGAATAGAGCTTGGTGAGATTGAAACTGCAGTGTTCTCAAATTCGGAAATCAGGAGTAACTGCTGTCTGCATGATGCTTCAAAGGATTGTCTGGTCCTCTTCTATGTTGGTACCATTGGAGAAGATGATTTGCGAAAGTATTTGAATACGTTATTACCGGAATATATGCTGCCAAACATATATCATAGATTGGAATCAATGCCGATTAATATGAACGGAAAAATAGATAGAAAAAAACTAAAAGAACAAATTGGAGGTTAAAGTAATGAACGAGCAGATTATGGAGATGTTGAATGAACTTCGTCCTGAATTCGATTTTGAAGATAGTGATGATTTTGTAATGGATGGTTTATTGGATTCTTTTGATATAATTTCACTTGTATCTATGCTTGAGGAAAAATATGAGTGTAAGGTTGATGGTTTGGATATTGTTCCTGAGAATTTTTCGTCAGTTGATGTAATTGTTGAGTTGGTTAAAAAGTCTGGGGGTAAATCATAATGATAACATCATTTAAGGGTAAAAGAGTATCTTCCATGCTCGGAATTCTGCCTGAAACGATAGGGAATTTTGATGATGAAGTAGATAATTACTCGTTCCCTGCAAAACAGACTATGAGACTTAAGAAAATCATGGGATATAACCAACACAGATTGGCTAAAGAAACATCCACCGTATCAGATTTTGCGGTGTATGGTTTAAATTACATGTTGGATAATGAATGGATAAAAAAAGAAGAGATAGGTGCTGTAGTTACTGTCACTTTGTGTCCGGATTATTTTGTCCCTCATATCAGTAATATTGTACAGGCTGAATGTGATTTGGATACAGATGTCATTTGCTTTGATATAGCACAAGGATGCAGCGGGTTCCTGGTAGGGTTGATGCAATCCTTTATGCTTCTGGAACATATGGAAGATAAAAAGATAGTATTGATTAATGGCGATGTTTTAAGCCATAAGGTTTCAAAACAAGACAGGAATGATTTCCCGCTTATTGGTGATGGCTGCTCGATAACTATTCTGGAAAACGGCGGTGAGGATGAAATATATTATGAGATGCATACGGATGGTAAAAGAGGAGATGCTTTGATAATTCCGGCAGGAGCTTTTAGAAAACCAAGTACGCCTGAAACGGGGGCAATGCAGGACCAGGGAGACGGGAATTTTAGAAGCCTGGATAATCTTCATATGGATGGCAGCGGAGTGTTTAATTTCGTTCAGACCGAAGTCCCTCCGATGTTTAAGGATGTATTTGAAAGGGAAGGAAAAAATATAGATGACTTTGATTGGTTTTTGCTTCATCAGCCTAATCGTTTTATGCTTCAAAAACTAGCCGAAAAGTCAGGACTTCCTACAGAAAAACTGCCTATGAATTTGGTTGAAAACTATGGAAATCTGAGTGGAGCTTCAATACCGTTTACTGCAATTTACAATTGCAAAGAAGAATTGCTGAGTAAAAAGAACATGTGTTGTTTGTCGGCTTTTGGATCGGGACTGACATGGGGAGTTATGTTTATGAATATTGGTGAATTGGATTATTGCGAAATAATAGAATCAAAATTCTAATATCTGATTATATGATTATGTAAAATAATTGAGGTAGATGTAATGCTCTATAAACATATTTATTTGATAGGCAATGGAAGAATCGCTGATGATTGCTTGCGCGTTTTTTCAAAAAACAATATTGAAGTTGAGTACATAGAAGTTGTTTCCGAAAAATTTGCTTTTACTGAAAAATTATGTGAAAGATTAAATATACCATTTAGACGCTATGATAAGAGAAGCATACGAGATTTTTTATTAAGTCTTGAAGAAAAGACTTTAATTATAAGTGTCCACAATTCGTATATTTTTCCGCCGGATGTATGTGAAAAAAACAATCTTACGATTTTAAATCTTCATATAGCATATCTTCCGGAATATCGTGGAATGAACGCCCCTACATGGGCGATTTATAATGAAGAACAATATACCGGAGTTACCTGGCATATTGTTAGCAGTGAGATAGATTGCGGAAAGATAATAGTTCAAAAGAAAATTATGATAGGCGAAGATGATAACGCTATTAAACTTATGCAAAGATGTTTTCAAGAAGGCGTCAGGCTTTTTGAAGATAATTTAAAATGCTTTATCAATGAGACGTATACAACATATGAACCTCAAAATTCTAAAACAAAATTATATTTGAAAAGTGAATTGCCAAATGATGGATATATTGACTTGAATTGGAATTTTAAAAAAATATATGCTTTTTTACGTTCGATGGATTATTCGGGAACAAGTGTTATGAGGCTGCCAAGAATGAATCATAACGGAAAGGTTTATGAGATTATCAACTATAAAAAAAGTCTGAACGAGGAAAAAAACATATGTGATGAAAAAGAAATAAAAGATAATGAATTAATTATTAAATATAAAGAGAATTGCTTAAAATGTACGTTACGTGAAATTGTTTAAAAACGAATTGATAATAGCATATGTAAAATACATGATATTACTTTAAGGAAAAAGGAGTATAAGATTTGGAAAAAATATACGTGACACGTTCTTCAATGCCGTCTTATAAAGAATATTGTGAGGCAATAAAACCGTTGTGGGAGTCACATTGGCTTACCAATATGGGGCAGTACCACAGAGAACTTGAGGAGAGATTAAAAGACTATTTGGATGTGCCGGAGGTAAGTCTTACGGTAAACGGACATATGGCACTTGAACTTGCCATTCAGTCTTTTGATTTTCCTGAGGGAAGCGAGATTATTACAACTCCGTTTACCTTTGTTTCCACAACACATGCTATAGTGAGAAATCGCTTGAATCCGATTTTCTGCGATATAAAAGAGTCGGATGGTACTATAGATGAAACAAAGATAGAGGAATTAATTACTCCGAAAACAGTTGCAATTCTTCCTGTCCACGTCTATGGCAATATATGTAATATAGATGCTATTCAAAATATAGCAGACAAATATGGATTGAAGGTTATATATGATGCCTGCCATGCTTTTGGAGAGACGTTTAAGGGGAAAAGTGTTGCAGGCTTTGGAGATATCTCTGTATTTAGTTTTCATGCTACCAAAGTTTTTAATACTATTGAAGGCGGGGCAGTATGCAGTAAAAATCATGAGGTATATGAAAAACTTTATAATTTAAAAAATTTTGGAATCCGAAGCGAAGAATTGGTAGTATCTGTCGGAGCAAATGCAAAGATGAATGAATTTGAAGCAATAATGGGATTGTGTAATCTTAAACATATAGATTCGGCAATAAATGATAGGAAAAGAGTAAGTGAAAAATACACTAATGCTTTTAAAGAGGTTGAGGGTATAAGGCTTTTAAAATTTAACGATAACACCGAATCAAATTATGCATATTATCCAATCGTGCTTGAAGATAAATATCATATAAGCAGAGATGAACTGTATAACAAGCTGATGGAAAAGGATATATATACAAGAAAATATTTCTATCCTATAACAGCAGATCATGCATGTTTCAAAAATAAGTATAAATATAATAATTTAAATACCGCAAGAGATATAGCAAAAAAAGTTTTATTGTTGCCGATTTATGAAGGCTTGAAGGATGAAACCATAGATAGAATTGTGACGGCTGTTTTGGGAAAATGAGAGGATTGATTAATATAAAGGAGAACATAAAACTGTGAATGATGAAATAATGGTAAGCATATGCTGTTCTACCTACAATCATGAAAAGTATTTAAGAAAAGCACTTAATGGCGTATTGATGCAAAAAGTAAATTTTAAATACGAGATACTTATCGGGGAGGATTGTTCTACAGACAAAAGTAGAGATATAATAGAAAAATATGTAAAGAAATTTCCTGATATAATAAAGCCTTTTTATAGAGATAAAAATAGGGGCGCATTAGATAATAATATAGAATTATATGATAATGCAAAAGGGAAATATATTACATTGCTTGAGACGGATGATTTTTGGATTAATAAGAAAAAATTGCAAAAACAGGTGGATTTCCTTGAAAATAATCCTGAGTATGTTGCGGTTACATGTGGCTTATATCCTGTAGACAAAAATGGAGTAATTCTTAAAAATGTAATATATCCGGAGTGTAAAAAAAGAATATATTCACATAAAGATTACAGAAAATGGATACTTCCCGGACAAACATCTATGATGCTTTATAGAAATATGAAAGAAATCAGAGAACATATAAAAGATGAGTATATGTACAAAGCACACAAATACGGACCCGGAGACAGAATGCTGTTGTTGACATTGTTTAGTTTGGGAAAAATATATTGTTTAAAAGAAAAAATGGGTGCATACAGATATATAGTTGATGAGGGTTCCAGCTTTTCTGCAACAAATGAATTAAAATATTATGATTATATGAAGGCTTTTTATAATTTAAGGCGGTATGTGTACAAATATGATATGGATGAAGAAATAAAAAAGAGTGCGGAGTTTATGCTTTTTGAAGCTGCAACTGCTTCTTATCTTTTGCAAAAAAGTATAGATTTAAAAACCTATTTAAAAATTATTAAGATTAACAGATATAAAGTATCGTCAGTATATTGCTTTGTTCGACATAGTATCCAAAAAACATCTGAAAAGGTTATTGATTTGTTAACAGGCAGTATTCATATTTAATTATCGATTTGGAGGTGAGTATTTTGCTGTCGGTTCTGTATGTTGTTGTTCCGTGTTATAACGAGGAAGAGGTTTTAAGGGAAACGGACAAAAGATTAAATGAAAAATTACAAAGTATGGTTGATAATAATTTGATTTCCGCTGATAGCAGAATACTATATGTTAATGACGGATCGAAGGATAAGACCTGGGAGCTTATAAATGAATTCTATGAAAAAAGCAGTTTTTCTTCAGGAATTAATTTGTCAAAAAATCAAGGACATCAAAATGCTTTATTGGCCGGAATGTTTGAGGCGAATGAACATGCGGATATAATAATAACAATGGATGCAGATCTTCAGGATGATGTTGATGTTTTGGATGAATTTGTAAATAAATATAATGATGGTTGTGATGTGGTTTACGGAGTAAGAAAATCAAGGAAAAAGGATACTTTTTTTAAACGCAGTTCAGCCGTACTGTTTTATAAGCTTATGAGAAATCTGGGGGTTGATATGGTCTATAATCATGCTGATTACAGGCTTATGAGCAAACGTGCGGTAGAAGCTCTCAAAGAATTTGAAGAAGTGAATTTGTTTTTACGTGGTATAGTACCCCTTGTTGGTTTTAAAAGTGGAACGGTTGAATATGAACGTGGAAAAAGGGTAGCGGGAGAAACGAAATATCCTTTAAAGAAGATGATTCAATTTGCGTTTGAAGGTATAACCTCGTTTAGTATAAGACCTATAAGAATTATAACCATATCGGGAATTATAATTTTTATTGTAAGTTTTATTCTTATAATTTATTCGATTATAGGGCATTTACTCGGACATACTGTAACAGGTTGGACAACTCTGGTTGTTGCATTGTATTTTTTGGGCGGATTCATGATATTTAGTATCGGAATAGTTGGAGAGTATATTGGAAAGATATATCTTGAAGTTAAGCATAGACCGAGATATATCATAGAAGATAAAAAGATTAAATAAACGAAAAGAGAATTATATTATGTTTAAAGAACATACTTTTTCGATATGTGCTTATGGAGAATCAAAGTATCTTGAGATGTGTGTAAAATCAATCTTGAATCAAACGATGAAGTCAAAGGTTATTATTTGCACATCCACACCCAATGCTTATATAAAAAATATTGCAGAAAAATATAATATTGAGCTACATGTGAATTCAGGAATTTCTAATATAAAAGATGATTGGAATTTTGCGTATAATACAGCTGATACAAAGTATGTCACACTTGCACACCAGGATGATTGCTATAATTCACGATATACTTATGAGTTGTACAAAAAACTGAAAAAATATAATAAAAAAATGCTGATATATTATTGCGGTTACAGACCGATAAAAGACTCAAAGATTACCACGGATATCAATTGTATTATCAGAGCGGTTTTAAGAATACCAATGAAGATTAAGCTTTTTTCTGATAATAGATTTGTTAAACGTCTTACACTGTCTTTGGGTAACAGTATCTGTTGCCCTACAGTGACATATGATAAGGAAAACTTGAAGGAAAGTGTGTTCACATCTGATTTGAAATTCAATATTGACTGGGATACATTTTATAAATTGGCAAATTCAAAAGGCGGTTTTTTATATAACAGTAAAATACTGGCATATTATCGTATACATGATGAAGCAACAAGTAAAGCGTTTATTGACAACAATGAAAGAATACGCGAAGATATTGAAATGTTTGATAAGTTTTGGCCGCATTTTTTCACCGTGTTTCTGATGAGGTTTTATAAAAAAGCATATGAAACTTATACGAAATAGACAGTATATATGATGGAGTAGCTAATATGGAAGGAAATAAGATTATTTCAAATCTTATGTGGAAATTTGCAGAGAGGCTTTTGGCTCAGGGAGTGACACTTGTGGTTACACTTTGTCTCGCAAGAATTCTTTCTCCAAAAGATTATGGTGTGGTGGCACTTGCACTTATTGTTGTAAGTGTTGCGGAGGCTTTTGCGACTGCCGGATTGGGTAACTCTTTAATACAAAAGAAAAATGCTGATAATGTTGATTTTTCCAGCATTTTTTATTTTAATATCGTTTTTTCGGTATTACTATATACATTGATTTTTGCAGCATCACCAATGATATCATATTTTTTCAGTGAGGCAGTTCTGACTAAGGTAATCAGAGTTCTTGCCATCAGAATACCTATTGCTGCGATAAATACCGTTCAGCAGGCATATGTATCAAGAAATATGCTTTTTAAAAGATTTTTTTGGTCGACATTTTTTGGAACGATTATCTCGGGAGTTGTCGGTATATTAATGGCACTTAATGGATTTGGAGTGTGGGCTATAGTTGCCCAATATCTTACCAATGCATTAATTGACACCGTAGTATTATGGATCACTGTCAGATGGAGACCGGTTAAAAGGTTTTCTTTTGACAGAGTAAAGACACTTATATCCTATGGATGGAAGCTGGTTGTTGCAGATGTGTTGGATATTTTGTTTGTACAACTTAGAAATGTATTTATAGGTAAGTTTTATTCTGCGGAACAATTGGCGTATTATACAAATGGTAATTTGTATCCACAGGCGCTTACATCAGGAATTAATACTACAATAAGCAGTGTCCTTTTTCCTGCGCTTTCAAAGGAACAGGAAGATGTTTCAATAATAAAAGAAATGACAAGGAAAGCAGTGGGAGTATCGTCTTATGTGATGTGGCCGGTTATGCTTGGGATGGCGGCAATTGCGCCATGTTTTATAGAGGTTATTTTGTCCTCAAAATGGAATCCGTGTGTCCCTTATATACAGCTTGCCTGTGTTACATATGCCTTTTGGCCGATTCACACAGCAAATCTTGAGGCTGTAAGATCTATAGGAAGAAGCGATTGGGTTTTAAAACTGGAGATAATAAAAAATATATTATGTCTGATGATTCTTCTTATATCCGTAAGGATAAGTGTTTTTGCCATAGCTTTGGGAGCGTTGCTTACCTCTGTTATTTGCTGCTTTATAAATGCCTATCCAAATAAAAAATTGATAGATTACTCTTTTTTTGAGCAAATAAAAGATATCTTTCCATCGCTGGTTAAGTCGCTTTTAATGGCGTTGATAGTATGGAGTATAGGTTATAATGAAAAAAATGCAGCTATACTCATTGTCCAGATATTATCAGGTATGCTTGTGTATGTAATTCTTTCTGCGGTTTTACGTGATAGAAATTATATGTATTTGTTGGAAACAGCAAAAAAAACGGTCAGGAAAAAATAATAAAATTTCCATGACCGTTTTTACTATGATTAATTTACTTTGAAACGTACATAACTGTTTCGTTATATCCGAGTTGATAATGTTCAATCCAAAAATTTTTGTATTCCGGATTAAGCTCTTTTATCAGCAAAGGAATGCTTCTAAAATCGTCTTTTAAATGATATATGCATATAGCTAAGACAGGAGCACATTTTTTGATGATTTTTTCACATCCTTTGAGTGCTTCAAATTCTGAACCCTCGATATCCATTTTTATGAAGTCCGGAATAAATTTTAAATCACTGTCTAATTTTACCACATCTATATTGTTATCTGTTTTGTAATCTACAATACGACTACTGTCACGATCGGCAACAAAATATAAGGTTTTATTATCTGAGTAAAGCCCTTTTTTGACAGCGGAAGCTTTTATCCCCATTTTACGAGCTTTTTTAACATTTCCGGAAAGCTTGATATAATTTTTATCATCTAATTCGTATATTCTGTAGTAGCCGGGGATTATATTGGCATCTATAAAGGATATAAGAGTATCGCCTATATATCCACCTGCATCAACGATGTTAGGTCTGTCCTTCCAGGATAGTTTATCGGAAAGATATTGGGGATTTGGATTATAATGAGGTATAACGTAATTAAAATCTCCCGTTAATCTGAGACACAGAAGATCAAGATATAATTTTTTTGAATCCTCACAAAGAAGTTCATATGCTTTTTTATAATCATCTGCATGTGAAAGGAGTTCGCTTTTTGTATCTTTTACATAGTTATCACAGCGCTCTTTAGGATATACATGGTTAAGCCAATATCCCTTGCGAAGAATTTTAAATGCTGCACAAAAATAACTCAGAAAAAAAACGCGGCCTGTTTTTCTTTCATCAGAAATGATTTTTTTAAATACAGGAATAAACATTTTATTTTTTCTGTCAACATGAACAGGGACATCAAATGAACCGTCCTTTAATGCTGTTATTAATTCATCAATATTTTTAAATTTTTTCATTTTTTTATCTCTCAATATGAATATTATAGTTGAGTTATATTTTGCAATATTTTTATTTTAAAGTCAAGGGAAAAAAGAATTACATATTTTCCGTTGTTATTTTAATAAAAATTAGTTATAATCTTTAATTGAATTACTATATAATGATAATAATCAGAGGGATGATTAATGAACGTAACAAGCAGATTAAAAGATAATAAATTTGTAATTGTAATTGCGATAATTATTTTAGTTCAATGTTCATATATGATTTGGAACTTTGCTTTTGAAAAGAAGGATTTTCATTCGGATGAAATATGGTCCTACGGATTCGCAAACAGCAGTAACGGAGCACATCTTTATATGTCAGATGACAATAAAGAAATGAAAAATATGAATGAATGGGTTGATGATGCTGTTCTTAAAGATTATATAACAATTGATAAAAGTGAAATATTTAACTATAAGATGGTGTATGATAATTGTGCGGCTGATATTCATCCTCCGTTTTATTTTATGATACTTCATTTTATTTCTTCTCTTTTTCCGGGAAGATTTTCGGGTTGGTTTGCATTTTGCATAAATATATTTGCTTTTATTCTTGCACAGATTTTTTTATACAGACTAATTATGCTTATAACTAAGGATAAAGTTTTTTCTGTGTTGGGTATATTGTTTTATGGATTTACTATGGCAGCTGTAAATAATACCATCTATTTAAGAAACTATTCTCTTTGCTCGGCCTTTCTTTTGATGTTTTTATTTTATTCTACACAACTGTATTACAACAGGAAAGATAAAAATGCTCACTTGAAATATTTATTGAAATCAGGCATTGTCTGCCTTGTTTGTTGCCTTACGGTTCATATGAGTCTTGTCCCTTTGTTTGCAATTACATTGACGTATTGCTTGTTTTACCTGTTTAGCGGTAATTGGAAACTTTTGATAAAATACGGTATCGGAATTGCATTCTTTACAGGCCTTTCGTTTATTATTTTCTTACCTACATATTTCCATATATTTATAGGCAACGAAGGCGGAGCAAAACTTTTGGTTAAATACCCTGCGTCCTGGCAGTTTAAAATTTATTGGTCGTATCTTAACAGGGATATAGTCGGCTTTCATAATTCGGTATGGCCTCAGATGACCGGTTTATATGTATTATTAGTGATTATCGGTTTGCTGTTTTTATGTATTCCGATGATGTTTGTGTTTAGAAATGAGATGTGGTTAAAAAATTTAATTCAAAAGTGTAAAGATATTTTAAAAAAATTGTGGGAAAAAAGAAAAGATTTCCCGTATCCCCTTTTTGTAATGTTTGTTGCTGTTAATTTTACACTGTTTATAAATTCATATTATACAAGCATTTATGAAATGAGTGTTCATGCAAGAAGATATATGTTTTTGATTTACGCATTTTATGCATGTTTCATACTTTCATTGATTTATTATCCGATAAAGTGGATTATTAAAAAAGATAAGTTTAGAGAAATTGCAACTTCCTTGATTTTGATTGTTTTTTTGACGGTTGGATATGCAATCAGATGTGATGCGTTTTATTTTAAGTATGAAAAAACAATGCTCACAATTGATAAAATTGAAGAAGATGCAAATGTGGTTTTATTCTTTAATGAACCGTTTTTGATTGTCTGCGTAGCAGATAAAATAATGGATAAGGGGCATTATTATCTTACACATCCTGAACTTTATGATATAGAAGATAATTATCTGGACAGTGATATACAAGTGTATGACCATCCGCTGTATCTGGCTATTACGATAAATGCTCTATCCAGTGATGAAGATTATGAATTGGCCAAAGAAAGCGGTGCTTCTGAGGAGACTCTCAATAGTATGTTGAGATTGAGTGATGTTACGGGGTATTATGAAAAGGTATTTAATCGAAAAGCTGAGTACGTCGGAACCGATGTTATATTTGGAAGAGCAACACTTATATATAGATTGCAGTAAATTTATAAAAACACATTTTATTAAGCAATTTTTTCTTTGCATTGAAGAATTATTATGATATAATCAGAATAGTTGATTTTAATATAATGGAAGGGGATATGTGATGCGATTAAGTAGCGGAAGAAAAAAGATACGTATAGGTGACTTACTTGTTGAAGCCGGTGCTATAACAGCAGAAGAGCTGGATGAGGCGATTGCCTATCAGAAAGAAAATGGGGGTAAGCTTGGTACTGTTCTTGTAAATCAGGGTTTCATAAGCCAGGAACTTCTTATAACAGTGCTTACAACCCAGATGGGTATAGACTTCATAGAGCTTAAAGCATGTAAGCTGGATGATGATATACTCAAACTTGTTCCTGAGAATCTCGTTAACAAATATAAAGCTATTCCAATCGGATATGATGAAAATAATCCAAATATATTGAAGGTTGCGATGGTTGACCCTATGGACTTAAATGCCATAGATGATATTGGTATAGCAACCAATACTCAGGTAGAGCCTATGCTTGCCATGGAAGATGATATGAACGAAACCATAGGTAAGTATTTTGGTAATGCACAGGCGATGGAGGCAGCAGAGCAGTATCGTAAGGAACGAGAGTCAGATATGCTTTCGGAGGCCGAAGAAGAAGCTTTAAATGAAGATATCGAAAATTCACCTATCGTTCTTTTGGTTAAGCAGATTATCGAGGGCGGTGTAAGACAGAGAGCATCCGATATACATATTGAGCCTCTTGAGTCGAGTGT
>CACWQH010000022.1 GCA_902762955.1 uncultured Lachnospiraceae bacterium | reverse complement strand
GTCTGGAAATTCGTCAATCTCTGCAATCGGTATATCCCTGATTTTACTTAACTTTGCTTCTTCACGGCTCTCGTCTGTTTGGAAAAGGTCATCGTATGCAGTCAGCTCGATTTTGCTTTCTCTGCTTCTCGCCAATATCTGCCACCTCCTTTCCAAACTGTTCATAAGCTGCAGCTACCTTGCCGCTTTTGTCATAGGCAAAAATGCTCTTGCCCTCTGCGGTAGCTTCCACCGCACGGATAGAATGAGGGATTTCCGTATCAAACACCTTAATCCTCTGCCCATAGGCACTCTTAACGGTTGCGGTAATCTCCTTAGAAATGTTGGTGCGTGGCATTACCATTGTCATAAGGATACCGTCTATCCGCAGCTTGGGGTTGATTTGCCGCTTGACCATTGACACCGAGCGAAGCAAAAGCTCTAAACCTTTGGCAGAAAGATAATGGGGCTGTGTCGGGATAATCACGCTGTCAGCCGCCGCCAGAGCATTGATAGTTATCATTCCGAGAGAGGGCATACAGTCGATAAGCACATAATCGTAATTCTTCCTGACCTCATTCACATAGGTTTTCAGAACACGCTCACGGCTCATCGCGTTGATAAGCCTGACTTCAAAGCCTGACAGCTCAATGTTGGACGGGAGCAGGTCAATGCCCTCGCCGTGGTGCAGGATACCTCCAGAAGCATCAAAAGATTTATCGTCTATGATGCTTTGCATTACGGTAGAGAGGGTTATTGGAATATCATCAGGTCTGTTGTAACCCAGAGCCATTGTGAGATTAGCCTGTGCATCGGCATCAATGAGCAGGACTTTCTTGCCCTGTTTTGCCAGACCCACACCCAGATTGACCGCCGTTGTTGTTTTTCCGACACCGCCTTTCTGATTAGTCAGAGCAATCACTTTGCAATTTGACATAGGTGCGTCCTCCTTTCGCATTTATTTAGCCGCTTTGTCAAGGCGGCTATGTAACCATATCAGAGAACGCAAAAGAGCCGCTTACTCTTAAAATTAAAATCAATAAGAATAAGCGGCTCGGTGTAATGTGCCTTAGACATATTCAATTTTCATTCTCTTAACAGGGGCGTTGGCGACTTTGAATATCAGCTCGTCAACGCAGTCTGTATATCTGCCTTGCTGTATGAGTTTATTTTTCAGCTCCACAAGGCTATGTATAACTATCTGCCTTTCGTGGCTATCCAAATATGCGTGATAGATTTTATCTCTCATAATTGCCACCGTCCTTTCTTGGCTTCATTATATCCAGAAGTGAGAGAAAGAACAAATCTGCAAATCAGGATAAAAAAATAGGCGTACCACTATTTCTAATGATACGCCCGCACGATTAGATAACTTCAAAATGTTTCAAGGCATCTTTTATCGCTTCTACCTTTTCTGGTGTTGGGTGTTTCCTCGGTTGTTTCAATTCCTCTACCGCATTAGGAGCATCATACATTGGCAAACCTAAATCTCGTTTTACTTCTGCGATATATGCGGTATGTACCTTGAAGCCGTGTTTTGCTTCTATATACTCCTTAATCATCTTGTAGGTTACTCGCTCTTTTGGCTTATAACTTTCTGCTCTCTTTTCAATATTATCAAGAGGAATTTTGCCCTCACCCTCGCCAAACTCTACTTTTACATTGATTACGCTGTCAGGTTTTTTGTGGGAAAGAAGTACAACCGTCTCCACATGCACACTGTGACAAAATTGATCAATCACAGCTACATTCTTAACCTCAAACCCCTTCTCTAAAAGGCACTTGATATCCCTTGCCAAAGTTGCGGGATCACAGCTTACATATACCAGGCGCTTCGGTGACATCTTATCTATGGTGTCAAGTAGAGCTGTATCACAACCCTTTCGTGGCGGGTCCACAACTATTACATCAGGCTTTATTCCTTCCTTTTCATATAGCTTCGGTGCAAGCTCTTCCGCTTTACCACAGTAAAACTCTGTATTAGTAAGCTTATTTAGTTCAGCATTCTTCTTCGCATCTTCTATTGCCTGTGGAACTATCTCTACACCATATACCTTCTTTGCCTTTTGTGCCAGAAATAACGATATCGTTCCTATGCCGCAGTACATATCCCATACGACCTCATTACCGGTAAGGTCAGCATAGGAAAGTGCCTTGTCATATAAGACCTTGGTCTGCACCGGATTGACCTGAAAGAAGGATTGCGGCGACACATTAAAACGGACATCTCCGATGTAATCCGTTATGTAATCCTCGCCATATATAGTTATATTTTTATCTCCCAGAATTTTATTGGTTTTTTCCTTATTGATATTTAGACTTACATTCGATAGCTTGATTACGCTGTCAGCCTTGTCTCCTAACTTAGATTTATCTATATCAGGATTGTTCTTTGCATCATTCGTATCCAAATCATTTGATTCTTCAACTTCATTTATGTCAAGCAAACTCTTGTTATACTCTCCAACAGCATCACAAAGTGCGCTTATCAGTTCACTTCTCAATCTAACATCTAAAGCCTTATCCCTGCTTAATTTTTCGCCATTAATAACAAGGCATACACTTAACTCACCGGTCGAAAAACCGATTCTTGTTACTATATGCCTTACCAAACCCTTGTGAAGCTCCTCATTATAGACAAACTGTTTGTCCTTTTTATATGCTTCACTTATCCATACTCTTAAATTTTTAATGATAAATGTATTGATTTTATGTCCTGTGGCACACTCATCTATATCTATGATTGAATGTGTCCTCCCTGCATAAAATCCGATTCTTATATTTCCGTCCTTATCCACTCCAACAGGGAACTGCATCTTGTTTCTGTAATTATAAGGAGTGTCCATACCATATATATCTTCCACAAGACGGCCTGCGTCCTTGATACCTCCAATTCGCTCAAGGCAGCTTATAACCTTATTCTTCTTATATTCAAGCTGCTTTTCATAAGACATATGCATGAGCGTACAGCCGCCACAGCTTCTTGCCTTAGGACATACAGCTTCTACTCTGTAAGGTGAGGGAGTTATTATCTCCATAAGTCTTCCGTAGACATAGTTCTTCTTGACCTTGATAATCTTAACCTTAACCACGTCTTTTACAACCGTGTCCTTGACGAAGCAGGTTATCCCTTTTTCCTCGCCTGACAAATCATTACCAATCCCTGATTTGTCTAAACCATTTTTCACAGGACTATCTTCTTTTAATCCCGTCTCTATAATATGCCCGATCCCCTCTCCGTCGGAACCTATATCTTCAATTGTAACTACATATTCTTCATTCTTATTCATTCTGTCTTATCTCATCCGTCCTATATTATTATGCTGACTCAATATACCTTACTGCCGATATATTCAGTTATTCATCATATCAAAATGTCACTATATAATTATTCTTCTACATCCTTATGCAGCTTGTTGTATTCTTCCTTTACAAAATACTGGGCGATGTTAGTCAAAAGCTGCTGCCTTGTTATATGCTTAAGCATATAGCCCGCCGGCTTATGCGCCATTACCCTAAGTATAATATCTCTGTCACTCTTGCTTGTGAGGAACATAATCGGGATATCCTTTGAAAACTGTTCACTCTTAAGCATCTTAAATACCTGAAGTCCGTTTGTAACCGGCATCTCATAATCAAGTAATATTAAATCAACATTATTTCTGGCAAGCCAGGTGATTGCCTGAACACCCGATTTCGCCATACCAACCCTGTAATCCTCACAGAGCCAGTCATGTAAAAGCTGCAGGTAGGTTGGGTCATCATCCACCAAAAGTATGCTCTTTTTTCTCTTTTCAAGCTGCTCCTCGCTCATTATATTGTCAAGCTTTTCTATAAATAAATTCATATCAAGAGGTCTTTCCAAAACCTCACAGAAAAGATGCGGTGGTATATATTCGGATATATTATCTATCTCTTCCTTGCTGCCTATAAGGAGCATAAGCTTACCCTTTTCAACACACATATCCTTAAGGTAAACGAGCAAATTCTGCTTTTCCGTTGTAGCATCATCGGAGAAGATAATCATTACATCCACATCATCCTCATTTGCGATTACGCTCTTTAAGTCATAATCTGCTTCGATGACTCTATAACCTCCTTTTTCAAGGTTTGTAATAAGGGCATTAACCATAAAGGTTACCTTATCTCTGATTAATAAAACATTGTATCCTGCCATAATTTATCCTTTCTTCCCCAAAATGTTATCTATAGCTTCAACGAATTTATCCCAATCAAGCTTTCTTATATGGGTTTCGATAATACGTTTTTTCTCCTTTATTTTATCCGAAAGCCTGTAACCGTTCATTGATTTAAGCACTCCCATGGTATTGTCATAATCCATGGACTTTGCAAACTCCTTCATGGTACTTAATGCATCCTCCCACATCTCCTCGGAAAGCTCCGGCTTTGATGCATCAGCTTTATCCTCTTGTCCGGCATTTAAACCTTCATCTGCCTCATTAACAGAATATCCGTAGCTTTTATATAAGTCAAGCAATTCGTCCGTTTTTTCATTAATCAGTCTCCTGTTTCCGGCATCTCCCGCTTCTTCGAGACTTCTCGCAAGTTCAGACAGCCTGCTTGCACCTATAAGTCTTGCCGAGCTTTTTATCGCATGAACCTCTACGGTATATCTTTTTAAATCATCCTCTTCAAGAGCATTTCTTATAACTGATACTTTTTCCTTAATGCCCTCTCTAAATGCGGCAAGCACCTCGTCATAGGTTTCCTTTGAACCACAAAGTTCAATTCCCGCTTTCACATCGAGGCTGCCATATTTTTTATCATAGGCATCACTTGTTTCACCGGACATTACATCTTTAGCCTCTTTCATACCATCACCACTAACATCAAAAGAATTGTTATCTTTACCTACTGCAGCTTCCTCCAAAGCATCAGCCTCATCATCTCCCACCTCAACCTCATGTGGTCTAATCTTATCATCAGGAAGATATGCCATTATAAGTTTTTCAAGCTTTTCTCCATCCACCGGCTTGGTTATATAATCATCAAAGCCTTCATTAAGGAACCTCTCTCTTGCACCGGATATGGCATTGGCGGTAAGGGCAATTATCGGAGTTTCCTTATTCATATTTTCATCCATTTCCTTAAGCTTGTTAAGAACCTCTATACCGTCCATCTCAGGCATTCTGTAATCAAGAAGAATTATATCATATTTTCTTTCGGTTGCCTTTTTGATACATTCCATACCGCTTCCGGCTTCATCGATTTGAACCTTGGTTCTCTTTAAAAGCTTCCTTACCACCATAAGATTCATGGATGTATCATCTACTATAAGAAGCTTTGCATCAGGTGCTGTGTACCAGGTCTCATTTTTAACTTTTTCCATCTTTGAAACCGCACGTCTTGAATTAAAGCGTCCTATCTTTTCATCGGTTAATACCCTTTGAGGTATGCTAACGGAAAATGTACTGCCCTCACCATATGTACTCTCAACATTTATCCCGCCGTTCATAAGCTTAATCAGCTGACTGGTAATAGGAAGACCGAGACCGCTTCCCTCAATAGTCTTATTTTTATCAAGGTCGAGTCTCTTAAATTTATCAAAGAGCTTGCCCAAATCCTCTTCCTTTATACCTATTCCGGTATCACTTACACTTACCTTAAGGTTTATGTTCTCTTTATCTGTCTTCTCATATCCAACCTTTAAGGTAACGCTGCCCTTATCGGTATATTTCACCGCATTATTAAGAAGATTAATGATAATCTGTCTTATACGTACCTCATCACCGTAAAGCTTCTCCGGCGTGGTTGGCTCAACCTCCGTCACAAGCTTAAGCCCCTTCTTTTCCGCCCTTAACCATACCATATTTATGACATCTGATAATAGTGAAGAAAGCTCATAATTGCTTTCGACAATCTCAACATTGCCCTTTTCAATCTTTGAAAAATCGAGTATATCATTGATAATGGAAAGCAAAGTTCTGCCTGCTCCCTCTATGGTTTTTGCATATTCAATAATTCTGTCATCATCGCTTTCGCGAAGTATCATCTCATCCATTCCTAAAACTGCATTTATCGGAGTTCTTATCTCGTGGGACATATTGGCAAGGAAGTTACTCATAGCCTCACTTGCAGCAAGAGCCTTCTGTTCTTCAAATCTTGCTATCTGTGTAGCCTTAAGTATGCCGATAAACTCATTTTGAGATATAGGATTGGAGAAATAATATCCCTGAAGATAGTCTACTCCAAACTCATGTGCAAGGTCTATCTGAGGCTTGGTCTCAACACCGGTGATAAGTATCTGCTTACCCATCTTCTTAATCATGGCAACAGAGCTTTCCATAATGATTCTACCGGTCTCGGACTGCTCAGCCTCCCAGAGAATCGTTCTGTCAATCTTGATAATATCAACATCAAGCGAAAGTATGGAGTGAACATTGGAATAACCCACACCGTAATCATCAACCGTAAATTTAAAGCCTTTTCCTCTCAGCTTTTCAACAAACTCTCTTAAAGCATTAAAATCAGTGGTTGCTGCCGACTCTGTTATCTCAAATGCAATCCTTGAAGGAGATATGTCATACTTGGAAACAAGCTCAATTATCCTATCCGCATAATTTGACTGAATACACTGAATTACCGAAAGATTAACATTTAAGGTATCAATACCCATCTCTGTCGGGATGCCGCTGTTAAGGAATTTGCAAACCTCATCCAATACAAAGTCACCCAAATCAAATATCATACCGCTTCTTTCAGCAATAGGTAAAAATTCATCCGGATAGATATCTCCGATTTCAGTGTCATGAAGACGAAGCAGTGCCTCACCGGAGCATATGGAAAGGTCTGACAAATTATAAATCGGCTGATAATAAACCTCAAAGCTCTTACTTGAAAGTCCGTTAATTATGGCATCCTCAACCTGACTTCTTCTTAAGACATAATTAAGACTGCTGCCGTAATAAACACCATCAACATGTGCTTTATCCATAGGTATCGGACCGTTTACCAACATCATGATATCCTTATATGATTTTAAATCCGTAGGAATCTCCGCACAAAATACTGAGGCATTAAAAGTAGTATCCCTGTCCTGAAAAAGCCAGCTGTGGCCGAAACGATTTTTTATATTTTTTGCAATCTCAATATTATAATCTCTGTCGGAATTCTCACTTATAATTACAAAGGTTCCGACGCCGATATAGTATATGGAATATCTCGGTACCAGTGTAGATATATAATTTGCTGTCTGTTCGGTAAGTGCCTCAATGTTTGCAGGACCTACCAAATGCATAAGACTCATAGGATTCTGCATCTTAACACATATTATATAAAATGAGCGTCTTACCCTGATAAACTTTTGAACATCATAAGCAAGTGCGGCATGATTATATATCTTGGTTCTTGAATCCTTTCTTCCCTCTTCATTTTCTATTGTTATCATAATACCGGTCATGGCTATAGCCTCGGCAAAAAGCTCTGTGTGCATCGGAACAAACAAAAACTGAACGAGTGTACCTATACCTACAAGTACAAAGAAATAAATCATTATACGCTTGGTTTTTAAGCTTATGGCATCCCAGAAGAACAAAAGCATAACAATAGCTAATATATAATAGAGTATGCTTACCACATAGATAATATTTTCACCCCAATTTCTGTGAAATTCACCATTACCCGTAAAATAATATACCCAATGTGTGAAAGGATTGATAATTGTCAGAAGCACCGTAAGTATAACAGGGATTTCATAGATAAAATGATTTTTCTTCTTTAATACATAATTTGCTCCCGTAATTAAAGCTATATAAAAGCAAAATAGTGGAGCTAAAAATGAATGAAACACAAAATAAATGTACTGCGCTGTTACACGTACAGTCCGCATAGCTTTTGAAGTATCCAGATACGGCTTTGAAAGTGCACTCATAAAATTGCATACTGCAGTAATTAATATATTACAAAATATAATTAAAAAAAGCTTATTTTGAACCTTCTCAGGCTTTGAATGTATAAATGTATAAAACAGACATGAAACACAGACAACGATTGTAGAAATCTGAAAGCCTGCTCCGTCCAGTATCGCCGGTACATTCCCCCACATAATTTTATCCCCCATATATTGTTCAATTTAAATCGAGTAGGGAAGATGAAATAGCACCCTACTCGTGCGCGAGCCGACGGTCAGCTTTAGCTGACATATTCCTTTCGGCGGCTCTGTGAAAAAAAGTCTGGCAGGAACTTTCGATATGAAATTCCCTGCCGGTCACATAACATTTTAGATATTAATATTTTACACTATTTTGGGGCTAAACACAAGAATATATTGGAAAAACAAAGTGAAAACATGGAACACCAAAAAGTTACTAAGCAAAGCGTGAGCGACAGTGAGCTTTGCGTGTAACTTTTTGGTGTTCCATGTTTTTATGCATAATATAGTCTATTTATAATTGATTTATGAATTTATCAAAATATTTCCTGCCTTCTTCTGTGCACTTATATACACCTGCGCACTCAAGAACCTTTGAAAACACCTTACCTATCTCATCCTGAACTATCTGGTGGATATTGGATGCATTTATATCATCATAATTCTTCATCCACTCCTTAGCCCAGTCAACGTGCGAAGCAATGCTTTCATCAGATGCCAAATCCTCACCCTTAAGTATAAGCTCCTCCAAGTGTGCCATCTCACCCTTAAGTCTCGCAGGCAGAACCGCAAGTCCCATAACCTCGATAAGTCCGATGTTTTCCTTCTTGATGTGATGATACTGCGGATGCGGATGATACTCACCCATCGGATGCTCGTCAGTGGTTATGTTGTTACGAAGTACAAGGTCAAGCTCAAAAAGCTCCCCTCTCATACGTGCAATCGGTGTGATTGTATTGTGAGGTGTTCCGTCTGTCTCGGCATAGATAAATGCCTCCTCATCGGTATATGCTCTCCACTTTCCAAGGATATGATCCGCAAGCTCTACGATTTTATCAGCATCCTTTGCCTGAAGTCTGATGGTCGATAACGGCCAGTTGATTATGCCTGCATGAACCTCTTCATAACCAGAAACTGTAAACTCCTTCTCATAAGGAGCCCTCACCATAGGAAACTCATAATTACCACCCTGAAAATGGTCATGGCTTAAGATAGAACCGCCTACTATCGGAAGGTCTGCATTTGAACCGGCAGTATAATGCGGAAACTGTCCCACAAAATCAAGAAGCTTTACAAAGGTATCCCTGTCTATCTTCATAGGAATATGCTTGTCATTAAATATTATACAGTGCTCATTGTAATACACATAAGGAGAATACTGAAGATTGTAGTTTTCTCCGCCAAGTGTAATCGGTATGATACGATGATTCTGTCTGGCAGGATGTGAAAAATGTCCCGCATAGCCTTCATTTTCCCTGCATAACAGACAGCTTGGATAGCCGGACTTTTTAGCCTGACCTGCCTTTGCTATATCTCTTGGATCCTTCTCCGGCTTGGAAAGATTAATTGTGATATCCAAATCTCCAAACTCTGTAGATGTCTGCCATTTCTCATCCTTCTTAATTCTGTCAACTCTTATATAATTAGTTGCTCTTGAAAAATCATAATAATAATCCGTTGCTTCTTTTGGAGATTTCGCAAGATGTGATGCAAACTCTCTTCTTATAACCGAAGGTGCCGGTGTAAGAAGTCCCATAATCTTAGTATCAAATAAATCCTTATAGGTTATGGTATCCTCCGGCATAATCTTCTTCTCATAAAGTACTGAAAGCATATCATCAAGGATTTCTGAAAGCTGTCTTTCATTTGTTTTAGTACCGCAAGAAGCAGCCTCATTATTGCTTACACCCGCCTCGATATATTCCTGCTCCTCAAATAATTCGAGCAACTTGTTTCTTGTATATGTTTCATCCTCTTTATCAACGAGTCCTGCATTGACACCATAAGCTAAAAGCTCATCTATAAGTCTGCTTATCTTCTCTGTCATCTCATAACCCTCCTAAAAAATTTTTATCAAATTTTATATACGATAAGCTTATATGCTAAAATCATTCAGTTACATATTCACTTATCATTTATTTCACTTAAAATTATAATTTAAAAATCATACTCTATTTAGAATATAGATAAAAATCATCCCAGGCACCCCAGCCCTTGGCTTGTGCCTTAACCTTAACACCTATCGTAAGCTCGGTACCATCCTCGGTTATAACTATATTATCTATCTCAGGATTATCCCATTCCTGCCACTTGGTAACACCTGTTTCTTGTTCAAGACTCTCGTCACCATACTCTGCATAAAGCACAAAGCTTGCATCGTCACCACAATCTCCGCCTTCTATGTATGTTCCGAGGACATACTCTCCGGCATCAAGTGTAACCGTCTGATATACCGTATATTCTATATCCTTTTCAGACCAGAAATGAAGACAATATGCTCCGTCATGAACATTGCTTGAATCATCCTTACGGCTTATGATATCAGAGTCTATGTTCCACATACTCATATCCTCATCCTCAAAGCCCGGATTGGCAAGAAGATTTTCCGCTAGAACCTTAACCGTTACCGATACATCATAGCTTTTTCCGTCAACATCTACAGTACCGTCTACAACATACTCTCCCGGTGTACTTGCGTCCGCACCGGCAAGGCTGTCCTCTATCCAGCTTACCGGCATATCGGTTATGGTTCCGTCATTATATCTTACATGGGCAACCTCCGGTAAAGCTATATATTCATCAACATCAATTTCTATATTGTCCGCTGTAACATCGGCCACAGCAAGATCCGCAACCGCACCTGTTCTTATATATTTATAAATCTTTGCAGATGCAAGAGGATGTCCGTAGAAATCAAACAATGCTTCATTATCTACCGCCGAACCGCCATAATACTCCGCCGCGTCCTCATCATAATCCGACGCATAGCTTGCTGCCCAGCCGGAGCCTTTTTCCTCCCATATCTTTTTATTATTTTCGTAAACCTCATCAGGATTTTCGGCGTCAGCATAAACTCCTACAGGAATCCAAGCCGGCTCCCAATAAAATATGCCTAAACCTGCATCACCGCAAAATGCAACTGCATTTGCAGCCTCTCTTATCGCATCGCACTGACCCTGCTCGGATACATCATAATAAAACGCATCTCCTGCCTTACCCTCGGACTCAGTATTGCCCGAACCGTCACCATCCTCATAGGTATGTATATATGAGGTCTCAACAATCATTACCTTCTTGTCGTATTTATTGACGATGGTATTTAATATAGCCTTCATGCTTCCAACCTCACCATGCCAATACGGATAGTAAGAAGAAGCAAATACATCATAATCCACACCATACTGCTCAAGGTATGAAGCATAAGCAGGATAGGACCCCTTTTCAGGATTGGTAAAATGAATCGCTATAAGAATATCCTTATCGATACCTCTTACCGCTTCGCATCCTGCCTTAAATAATGTGCACATATCCTCCCATTCTTTTTCACCGCAGAAGCCGGTTGTGGTTTCGTTTCCGATCTGAACCATGCCCACATCAACACCGGAATCTTTCAGCGCATTAAGAGAATCCTCCGTGTACATTCTTAAAGCAACCGCTTTTTCATCTACCGATAAATCCTCCCATTCTTTAGGAACTTTCTGCTTACTCGGGTCAGCCCAGAAGTCAGAATAATGAAAATCAATCAGTACTCGCATGCCTGCCTTTGTTGCCCAGGTTCCTATCTTTTTTGCGGTCTCAATATCATTGTTACCACCGCCATAGGAATTACCGTTTTCATCATAAGGATTAACCCAAACTCTTATACGAACATAATTAACTCCGCAATCGTTATAAAGGAAATCAAAAAATCCCTGCTCGTCCAATTCATTTCCGTCAAAGTCATAATACTTAACACCGCTGTCAAACTCCGCTGCAATTGAAGATAAATCAGCACCGGTTATAAAATCCTCTGACAGATTATCTATCTTTTCTACAAACACATCTGCCTCCACAGCAGTATCCTCAGATGAGCTTCCGGCAGGAAGAGGAATATAATCCCCGCCATCTGCATCCTCCGGCGATGCAGTATCTTCCGAAGTAACCCCTGCATCCGTAT
Source organism: uncultured Lachnospiraceae bacterium (assembly GCA_902762955.1). Lineage (GTDB taxonomy): Bacteria > Bacillota > Clostridia > Lachnospirales > Lachnospiraceae > Coprococcus_C. Next base: position 27,799 of record CACWQH010000022.1, on the reverse strand, counting down.
TATCAGTTGTCTCTTTCTTTCCACATCCGACAGCACATAGTGTAAGTGTCAAAGCAAGAACTGCTGTCAGTACCTTTTTCTCAAACTTCATAACCTCACAAGCCTCCTAAAGAGTTCGTTAATACTTTTACCATAAAACAGCCAAGCAATCTGTCACAGAGCAAATGAACCTCATAACTGATTTTTATGCCACCTTTATACCGCCGTACTTTCTTATCATAAGTACATTACAAGAACCTTCTCCAAACAAATCATCCATAGCCTTCTTATACTTCTCAACCACATCATTTTTTACAAATGCCTGTATGGTTCCCGCAAATCCACCGCCATGCACTCTTGCGACACCCTTATCGCCAAGCACAAGCTCGCTTATACAAAGACCTACCGACATATTTTGATGTTCTACATCATGGTTGGTATAAACATTCTGAAGATACTTATAGGAAGAATCCCCTGATGCCTTAAACAGTCTTAAAAACTCTTCAAAATCATTATCCTTCAATGCTTTGGCTTCAAGTACCGCACGCTCATTCTCCTCTAAGAAATGCAGTGCACGAAGTGCAGCTCTGTCACCATAAGCTTTTCTTATCTTATTGATTCCTGCCAAAAGCTCATCCTTATCAACCTCACGAAGAACCTCCTTGCCAAAGCAGGAAGCAGCATTTTTCATTTCCACAGGAACAGCCGCATAATCCGGTGTAAGGTCTGCATGAGAGCCCTTTGTATCGGTTATACACAAGCTGTAGCCTACACTGCTTAGATCAAATTCAACTCTATCTATAACAGGTTCCTCAGGATTCTTGAAATCTATCTGACAGAGTGAACCGACCGAGCATGCCATCTGATCCATAAGCCCGCATGGCTTTCCAAAATAGATATTTTCAGCATACTGTCCAAGCTTTGCTATCTCAACTGCATCTATCTTCATATCATTGTAAAGACCGGACAAAATTGTTCCGATTATTGTCTCAAAGGCTGCAGAGGAAGAAAGTCCGGAGCCGCTTAAAACATCACTGGTTATGTAGGCATCAAAACCGCCTATATTATGGCCTGCATTTTTCACACCATAGATTACGCCTTTGATAAGTGCTATGGTTGTGCCCTCTTCACTGTCAACTTTTTCGATATTGTCAAGTGGTATGGTAAGCATATCATATCCCTTTGACAACACTCTTACTGCTTCATTATTTACATTTCCGACAATTGCTATAGCATCATCATTGATGGATGCCGCAAGTACATTTCCGTGCTGATGATCCGTATGATTGCCACCTATCTCGCTTCTTCCCGGTGCGCTGTAAATCTCTACAGAGGCATCCATATCTCCATCCGCAAATATACGTGCGTACTCCGAAAGTGCTTCCACATATCTTTCTCTTTGATATGAAAGCTTGGTTTCATCAACATATATATCCTTGATTTTATCATCTAATTTTCCCTCTTTTATCTCAAGGGAAAGTGCTGAAATCTTATTCATATTAAAAGCCCTTTCTAAACCTACTTAATTCAACTTACTTATTTAATCATCCTCTTAATCTTGTCCGTTATTACTGACTGATTATTCTTATATATCTATTCTGCTGTATTATATCCGTCCGGATTCATGCTCTGCCACTTCCAGGAAGAAGCACACATCTCATCTATGCCATACTCCGCTTTCCAGCCAAGCTCCTTAAGCGCAAGACTTGCATCCGAATAACATACCGGTACATCACCTGCACGTCTTGGTTTGATAACATATGGTACATCGTGTCCGCATGCCTTGCTAAATGCCTTAACCACATCCAGAACACTCTGACCGTTTCCGGTACCAAGGTTGTAAATCTTAACACCCGGATTGTCCTTAATCTTATTAATAGCTGCCACATGTCCTCTCGCAAGGTCAACTACATGTATATAATCTCTGATACAGGTTCCGTCCGGTGTATCATAGTCATCGCCAAATACACCCAGCACCTCTCTTTTTCCGATTGCAACCTGTGCCACATAAGGTACGAGATTATTCGGAATACCCTTTGGATCCTCACCTATAAGTCCGCTCTCATGTGCTCCGATTGGGTTAAAGTAACGAAGCAATATAACATTCCAGTCATTATCTGCTGTATGAAAGTCCGTAAGAATCTGCTCTATCATATGCTTGGTCCAACCGTAAGGGTTGGTACATATTCCCTTTGGACACTCCTCGGTGATAGGTATAAATGCAGGATCGCCGTAAACTGTTGCCGATGAAGAAAAGATTATATTTTTAACTCCATGCTTTCTAAGTGCATCACATAAGGTAAGGGTTCCGCCTATGTTGTTCTGATAGTATTCAAGAGGCTTTTCAACCGACTCACCGACTGCCTTAAGTCCTGCAAAATGTATAACGCAGTCAATCTTATTCTCATCCAAAACCTTATTCATGGCAGCTGCGTCACATATATCCGCTTCATAAAATTTAATCTTCTTTCCGGTAATCTTTTCAACCCTTTCTATAGCCTTAGGGCTTGAATTATAAAGGTTATCAACCACGACAACCTCATATCCCTCATTTAATAATTCCACGCAGGTATGGCTTCCGATATAGCCTGCTCCTCCTGTAACTAAAATTGTCATTTTATTATCCTCCTCTTTCCTTTTTGTTTCATTATGATTATGTTTTATCTTTTCTTTTGTTTTTACCGATTTGCTAATTTGTGCTCAACTATTGTGTAGAGCCTTTAAGTAAAACGTCGTAGCTTAAAAGCTTCTTATTTTGAACAGTTTTTCCCTCAATTTTATCAAACAATACTTTACATGCTGTTGCTCCAAGTTCTTTAGGATCATAACTGAGTGTAGTTATCGCCGGCTGGTTATTTTCAAGAATTGCGCTATTATAAAAGGATGCCACCTTTATATCCTTTGGAATTTCAACTCCGTCTTTTTTCAGTTTTGCAAGTACATTTGCGCAAATTCCGTCATCCATACAAACCAGGCATTCAGCACCGTTTCTTAAAGCATCATCAACTGCTCTTTCAACACTTATTGAATCATCACTTCCAACATAGATAAGCTCTTCATCCGGTTTAACCCCTTGTTCCTTCAAGCCAAGCAAAAATCCGTCCCGTCTGGTACGATTAACAACATGGTTGAGGCTTCCTCCGATAAGAGCTATTTTCTTAACTCCCTTCATAACAAGAATTGAGGTAAGTTCTTTACAAGCCCTTATATGATCGTTGTCCACCTGAGTTATATTTTTAATTTCAGTACTTCCTATTGCAACAAAAGGGATTCCGCTCTTTTTTAAAAATTCTACACTTAAATCATTTACAAGGGTTCTTCCAAGAATTGCCCCATCAACTTTTTTGTTTGTTATTATCCTTTTTAACTGATCGATATTATCCTCATAAACCATAGATATGAGTATATCATAATTAAAGTTACCGGTTACATCTGCTATCCCCATCATACATCTTTGGAAAAAGGGCAGCTCCGTTGCAACGGAATCCGCAGGTATTACCCAGCATATATTGTAAGTCTTTGATTGTGCAAGACCTTTTGCCATTGGATTAGGCACATAATTATTTTCCTCAATATATTTTAAAACCTTTTCCCTTGTCTCATTACCTATTCTACCCTTTCCGGATATAGCACGTGATACCGTTGTTTTAGATATATTAAGTGCATCTGCAATATCAGATATTGTAAGATTGTTATTTGCAACAGCCATTTTTATAACTCTCCTTAAATTAAATCTTTTGCACTATTTACAATACAAAAAAGTTATGTTATACTTTGTGCGCAACCGATTGTTCACTTTTATACTATCACTAGTTGCGCAAACTGTCAAGAAGAAAATAATAAATGCAATGGAGGTTATAATATATGCGGATTAATGATTTTTTATTTGGAGCAGCATATTATGAGGAATATATGCCATACGAACGAACGGAAACAGACTTTAAGCTTATGAAGGAAGCGGGCATGAATGTTATAAGAATAGCCGAGTCTACCTGGAGTACCTGGGAGCCAAGTGACGGGGTATTTGATTTTTCACATCTTACTCATATGCTTGAATGCGCCGAAAAATATGATTTAAAGGTAATAATCGGAACACCGACCTATGCTATTCCTTCGTGGCTTGCCAAAAAATATCCCGATATAATGGCGTACGGAAAAAACGGTCACGAGCTTTATGGCCACAGACAGCTTTTTGATATAACCAATCCTGATTATCTAAGACACGCAGAGCGCATAATAAGAAAGCTTATGGAGGTTGTTAAGGACAATCCTCAGGTTATAGGTTATCAGTTGGATAATGAAACCCGGTCTGCCGGAGCAGCTTCACCTGCAACACAAAAACTTTTTATTGAAAAGCTTAAGAGAAAATATCCTGATATAGAAGCTTTTAATCAGGAATTCGGTCTTGATTACTGGAGTAACCGCATATCCTCATGGGAAGATTTTCCGGATATCAGAGGAACCATAAACGGAAGTCTATCTGCTGCATATAAAAGATTTTTGCGTGACTGCATAACCGATTTTCTAACCTGGCAATCAAACATCGTTCGTGAATATATGCATGAGGGACAATTTATAACCCACAACTTTGATTACTCCTGGTGTGGATATTCGGTAGGCATACAGCCTGAAGTAAATCAGTACGAAGCAGCAAAATGCATGGATATCGCAGGCTGTGATATATATCACCGTATGCAGGATTATCTGGACGGTTCCACCATAACCTTTGGAGGTGCGGTAGCACGTTCTCTTAAAAAGGATAATTATCTGGTTCTTGAAACAGAGGCCCAGGGCAATGTCGAATGGCTCGCATATCCGGGGCAGCTGCGACTTTCTGCATACAGTCATATAGCAAATGGTGCAAGCAGTATTATGTACTGGAACTGGCACTCTATACACAATGCCATAGAATCCTATTGGAAGGGTGTTTTAAGCCATGACCTCACACCACACGCAACCTATGAGGAAATCAAAAATTTCAGACAGGAATTTATACCTCTTGAAAACAAATTAAAGAACCTTAAGAAAATGGCAAATGTTGGAATTCTTGTTGACAATGCAAGCCTTACCGGACTGGATGAATTTCCGATAAGTGAAGACCTTGATTATAATGCAATTTTAAGAAGCTTTGCTGATTGCTGCCACGAGTTAAATATAGAATATGATTTATTATATAAAGATGATTCATTTGAAGGTTACAAGCTTTTAATCGTGCCTGCACTTTACTCTGCTTCCGATGAAACCTTACTTAAAATAAAGGATTACGTTAAAGCCGGCGGACATCTTCTAATGAGTTTTAAGAGTGCATTTTCAGATGACGAACTTAAAATATACCATGATGCACAGCCTCATCTTTTAACCGAATGTATAGGCGCAACCTATGATATGTTTACTGTTCCTAAAAATGTCGATATAGAGTTTGATTCCAAGATATATCCGGCAAAAAAATGGATAGAGCTTGTCACTCCGACAGATGCAGGGGTATGGGCATCCTACAAGCATAAGTTTTGGGGAAATTATGCAGCCATAACGCATAACAGCTACGGCAGCGGAACAGCAACCTACATAGGCTGCTATACCGAAAAGGAAGCGATTAAAAAGCTTTTGAAAAAGGTATCGGATATAGCCGAGCTTCCATCCTGCAGTCTTGAATTACCAATAATCAAAAAACGTGGTATAAACGAAGAAGGAAAAGAGATAAGCTTTTATTTCAACTACTCCTCCGACACACAGACTTTCTCTTTAGACTGTTCTGATGGCACGGAGCTTTTAAGTAATACACAGGTTTCAAATAAAGACAAAATCACATTAAAGCCTTGGGACCTCGTCATCATCGAGAGCTTGTGATGATTTGAAATTTTGTTCTTTATAATCATCAGACGCAATAAGGGCTTGAAGTTTCTTATTGCGTCGATTGTTTATAACCTTTGTAAATAAAGACATGGCTATAAGTATTACCGCAACAACTATAATATAATATTTAAAATCTCCGAATTTAAGACTCATCGGCAGCTTATAAGACTTTTCCGCAAGAGAATACGTAAAATAATCACTGTCATATTTGCCACGTCTTAGATGTCCTTTAAAATCCTTATCATTTTTTAAAAAATAATTATAGGTAGGCATCTTACCATTTGTATCATCCCAGGTGATATCCATGTTGTACCACTCGCCGTCAAGACATACCATATTCCACATATGATTTGTCTCATCCGGTCTTCCGTCTCCACCATAGCCGGTTATAACTCTTGTCGGAATACCTGCCTGATTGAGCAGATTATAGGCAGCGAGACTGTAACCGCTGCATACCATCTGTTTATCCTTAAATCCGTCTATATCGGTGTGATTAACATAGAGTGTCTTTTTATCGTACTCAAAATTCTTTATCAGATAATCATGTACTTTTTGAATCGTGTCATAATCCGTATCACATTTTAGTTCGTCTGCAAGTTCCTTCATCATGGAAAAATGCTGATTCATATCAAACTTTGTATACTTAAAGCTTATAAGTATTCTTAATGTTCCATGATTATAATAAAGACTAAGATAATCTATATAGAACGAAAGATAGCATCCGCTTATAAGAGGATTTTTTTCATCATAGTGAAACTGATAATCCTCCATGGATATTCCCATTATTGATTTGGCAAGCTCATAATCCGAAACATCATAGGTCACGTCAACCTCGTGATTATATATCTGGTTTGAAACCTTGACATAAAAATCATCCAGCGATGATATCTTTTCATTTTCTGCCGCATAAGCATTAACCGGACTTATTAAAAGCACAAAAAATACAGCAGCAAGAAATATTGCCACTGTATTTTTTATATTTAGAACTGACCTTTTATCTACCGACATAAGCTATCTCCAATTAATCTTAATCCATCTTTGCATTAAGAAGCGTCGAATAAATATATCCATCTTCCTCATAGGTTGCAAATGTACCGGTGACAGTGATTTCATCATTTACAGCCGGATAATCAGCCGGATAACTATAGTCTCCGTCCAGAGTAAACTCGATTCCCTGTGCACAGCAGGCTGTTGCATCCTGAATTATGCATGCAAAATAATTTTTACCACTCTCCTGATCTGTATATACCGCAAATGCACCTGACATCTTGATAGTCTTACCAAGATAACTGTCAGGATCAACCATCATGTTATAGACTTCAGAGTAAACCATAGTACTGGAAAGCTTTGTAAGATCCACATCTATCTCCGGTGGAACAACTGTAGCTTCCTTCGGTGCATTTTCCCCATCCTCTGAAGCATCCGCCACCTCGGTAGTTTCTTCTTCCGTTGTCATCTCGGTTGTTGCTTCAGTTGTTACTTCGGTTTCTTTCTCGGTAGTTACCTCTTCCTGTGTGGTTTCAGAATTCTTTTCTTCCTCCTTAGCCGCACCTTCCTCAAGGACATCATTTACACCCTTTGTGCCACTGCCTCTGCTGCCCGAATCAGCCGCCTTACCACATGCAGAAAGCGACATCATTATCATAACAAGACTTATCAATATCGTTATCTTTCTTTTCATTTTATGCCTTACCTCCTACCTTTCCGACTATGGAAAATACGAAAAATCCTGCCATATCAACTGCAACAATTGTTGAGCCGACCGGCGTTCCGTATATTATCGACAGAAAAATTCCCAATAATGCGCAAATAACCGAAAAAATCGCCGCACATACAGTAACCGATAAAAAGCTCTTGAAAACTCTCATTGCCGAAAGAGCCGGAAATATAATAAGTGCCGTTACCAAAAGCGAGCCGACAAGATTCATCGCAAGAACAATTATAACTGCGATTATAACCGCGATTATAAGATTATAAGCATTTGCCTTTGTGCCTACCGCTTTAGCAAAGCTTTCATCAAATGTTACTGCAAATATTTTATTATAAAAATATATAAATGCCAATACAACAACTATTGAAAGCACTATACAAAGCCATACCTCGGAAGACTTAAGGGTAAGAATCGAGGTCGAACCGAAAAGTGTACTGCACACGTCTCCCGAAAGATTTGTGGACGTTGAAAATATATTCATCAAAAGGTATCCGATAGCAAGCGCACCTACTGAAATCATTGCAATTGCCGCATCTCCCTTTATCTTCGTGTTTTGTCCTGTCCACAATAATAAAATAGCAGAAATTATGGTTATAGGCAATACTATAAGCATATCATTTTGACCTGATGACCTTGATGATTCTCCAAAGGACACATCTACAATTGAAGCAATCGCCATCGCTCCAAATGCCACATGTGAAAGACCGTCACCGATAAATGAAAATCTCTTAAGCACAAGTGTTACCCCGAGCAAGGATGAGCAAAGTGCTATAAGCACACCGACTATAATGGCATACTGTACAAACGGGAACTTAAGATAATAAGTAAGCGTATCAAGCATTTTCTCCGCCCCCTTCCTCATCCAGATAGAGCTTTCCAAGCTTCGTCTTTTTATATTCCTTTACAGTACCGAAAAATGTATCATTTCCGATGTGAAGGATATGACTGGCATATTTTACCGCACTATATATATCATGTGAAATCATTATTATCGATATTCCATCATCATTTAATTTTTTTATCATCTTATACATATCAGCTGTAACCTTAGGATCAAGTCCGGATACAGGCTCATCAAGTAAAAGCATCTTTTCCGTAGCACAAAGTGCCCTCGCCAAAAGCACTCTCTGCTGTTGTCCGCCTGACAGCTCTCTGTAGCATCTCTTGGCAAGCTTTTCTATACCAAGTCTTTCCATATTCTTTTTGGCAAGCGCCTTTTCATCCTTAGTATAAAATGGTCTGAATCCTGTCTTTGCCTGACAGCCCGAAAGAACAACCTCCCTGACCGATGCCGGAAAATCCCTCTGAACAAGAGTCTGTTGAGGCAGATATCCTATCTCTGTGCTCTTTAGACCATCTCCATACTCTATGCTTCCACCCATAGGCTTTTGCAGGTGCAATATCGTCCTCATAAGGGTAGATTTACCGGTTCCGTTTTCTCCGACTATACAAAGGTAATCTCCCTTTTTCACCTCAAAGTTAAGGCCTTCAACCAAGGCATTATTTTCATATCCGAGTGTTAAATCCTTACATATAAGCTCACTCATGATATATCCTCCAAATCATAGAAAAATCAAAAATCCCGAAAATGAAATTCAAAAATGAAATTAAAAACCATTTTCAAATTCACATTTTACTCCATACCTACTCCAATGTCAAGGCAATCTTGCATCTGCATATAAACTTCTGTTTATCGCAGTATAGTGGGTACAGAAATAATGCTTGTATATCTTCACATTTATATTTTGACTTTTACAGGAGCTTATATAAATAAGATATAAACACAACTATCCATCAATTTGTTAAATCAGTACACTCGTACCTTCAAGATTTTGCACAAAACCAATAAACTCGCTTCGCTCAAACATATTGGTTTTAAACGTGCAAAATCATCTCATGTACTCGTTGCTGATTTTACACAAATCGGGATAAATGTTGTATTCATATCTTATTTATATAAGCTCCTGTATTTTAATTTATTATATGTGAAGATATACACAAGCATCATTGCTGCACCCACAGCTCAAAACAGCACAGTATGTGCTGTTTTAAGCTACAGGTATCAGGTTGGTTAATGAATACTGAAACAAGAAAGCAGGCGACCTACGTAACGTGAGCATAGTTTTCGTCAAATCAGCAATGAGAATTCGCATATATTCGCTCAGAAACCAGAATGTCTGAGCGAAGCGAGTTTTCGGTTTCGTGCGAATATAAAGAATTTGAATGTACTGATTTAGGAAACTATGTGAGTTACGTAGGTCGCCTGCTTTCTTTGTTCAGTATATTAACCAACCTGATATCTGTCTTACTGCGATGAACAGAAGTTTATTTTCCTTCCTTAGCGGCTTTCTTTGCAGCCTTTGCTTCAAGTGCCTTATCTGTAGGTCTTACAAGAACAAGGCAAAGAACCAAAGCAATAATGTACATAACTATTGTGAAGTAAAGTACGTTCTGGTATCCGACAGGACTAACCTTATCAGCCTTATCCAAATCAATGCCAAGTGCCTGTGCCTCTGCAGCAGTCTTGTAAACATGATCTCCGACATCATACAGCCACTTATTAGTCTTCTCAACTATCATAGTTGCAACCTGATTACCGGTAAGACCTGCAAATGCCCAAGCGGAAAGTGTAATTCCGTGGATAGCACTTATACTTCCCATTCCATAGTGGTCTGAAAGAAGTGTAGGTACATTTGAGAAACCACCGCCGTAACCTGCATTTACGATAAATATAAGTGCAAGTACAAGGAATATAAGAAGAGTATTGCCTTCACCATTCTTAATACCCTGAGTCAACATAACAAGTCCGGTAAATGCTATTGAAAGAATAAATATAAGCTTATAAATAGTATTTCTGTCCTTCATGGTATCTGCCCATGCAGAGAAACCAAGACGACCACCTGCGTTAAATATTGCAGAAATTGTTGATATAATACCGACCGAAGCGAAAAGGCCGATACATTTTACGATTGCCTTTTCCTGTGAAATAAGTGCAAGACCACAGGTAATATTTATATAGAACATAACCCAGATTCCGATATAATTTCCAATCGGCTTAGTCTTAAGTACCTGTATGATACTTGGCTTAGCATCCTTGCCCTGTGGCTCATGCCATCCCTCAGGCTTCTTAAGTAATAAATGTCCTACAAACATCATTACAAAATATACACACGCAAGAATCCAGAACATCTTATAAACACCGGTTCCATCTGATGTACCGTCCGGATTAGTTCCGCTAAGACCTGAAAGCATCTTAGTCATAATCGGACTTGCGATAGCCTTTGCAGCACCGAAACCTGCAACTGCCAAACCGGTAGCCAGACCTTTTCTATCTTCAAACCACAGCATGAGAGTTTTTACAGGTGATAAATAACCTGTACCAAGTCCTACACCCATGATGAAACCATAGCTGATATAAATTCCAAAGAGTGCGAGCTTGCTTCCCTGATGCTCACCACCGTAGTAGATAAAATATCCTGTAAGTGCCATACCTACTGAAAAACAGATAGTTGCAATAAGTGATGACTTATGGATATCCTTCTCAACTACATTTCCAAGAAATGCTGCTGACATACCAAGGAAAAATATTGCAAAGGAGAAAGCCTATTCTGTTGCCTTCTTGGTTGAACCTATGTAATCCGCAATTTCCTGGCTGAATATTGACCAACAGTAAACAGTACCGATACTACAGTGAAGTAAGAGTGCAGGTATAGCTGCGCGTATCCACTTATTGGTGCGCCATCCTCCTGCTTTTGTTTGTTCGTTTGTTCCCATCTTTTTTCTTCCTTTTCTTATTATTACATTTTTATATTTTGCAAAATCAAGCTCTTTACAATCAAACTGCAAATCACTGATTTGCCAAAATACGCCTTTTACAAAGCACTAAAAAACATTATATATATAATTATTTGTAATTGCAAGATTTTTTGTATTTTGATTATTATTTTGCAACACCTAAGGACCTGTCGGCAAAAAAGCTGTCGATGGAATTCATAAGTCCTGCTCTTCCCATTGATTTAAGAAGATATCCTTCAGGCTTTTTGTCAATTATCTTCATGACACTTTCCCGATCATTTTTACCGGTTAAAAAGATTACAGGTATTTTAGATATAAACGGATCATTTTTTATCCTCTCAAATACCTCATATCCATCAAGCTCCGGCATATCATAATCAAGTAAAATAAGATCCGGCTTATATCTGTCAAGATATCTTAATGCCTCCCTGCCCGAGCACACACCGTCAACCTTATAATTATCCTCCAGCCATATAGAAGCGATGGAGATATAATCACTGTCATCATCGACAAGAAGTACACTTTTTGTCCTCTCGTACTCCTTGTGCATTTCAAACTGATTCATAACGCCGATTACCAGCTCTCTTATATCCACCGGTCTTTTATAAGCACCTACAATCCTTTGTGTATTTTCAGTATTTAAGGCTTCATTTACGCAGCTTTCATCTCCGATCAGGCAGATTGTTTTATTGAACTCATTGCACATATCGGTAAGATATGTCATGCGCTGTGCAATCATCGTCTTTGAGTCTGATGCATAATAAAGAATCATATCTGCAAAGCTTCTGTGGTTATTGATATCCTCCAAAGAATCCGGTACCTCGATTACATTAAATCCGGCATCCTTAAGATTTTTTGTTATAGCCTGCGTTATAAATCCATTTACCGATTTTATAAATAAAATAGTTCTGTTTACCATATTCGCTTACCCTCATATACCTTTTCTATATACCAAAAATGTCTCTCAGCTTCTCCCAATCAAGCTTTTTAACCGCTTTTTTTATGGAGTCAACCTTTGCTTCATCTTCTTCTTTAAGCTTATAATCGGAAAGTGCATTAAGCACCATTTTTATACTGCCCGCATCATAGCAGTATGTAAATTCTGCCATGGACATATAAGCGTCATTTAAGGTTTCTTCCGATACTGAAGGAAGTATTTTTCTGGCTTCATCCTCATTTAATATAACCTCGTCAAAAAGTCTGCTTAGCAGTTTCTTAAATGAAGTGTATAATTCAAGAAGCGTATCTGTTTTGTCATTTATAAGCTTCATATCTCCCATCTTGCCGGCTTTTTCAAGCTCCGCCGCAAGTTCGGACAATTCTTTTGCTCCTACCAGTCTGGCTATACTTTTTAGAGAATGAACCCTAAGTATATACATCTGTATATTGTCCTTGGTTAGATAGTTTCTTATCTCATCTGACTTATCATCTATAGATGCGGCAAATATTGTTAAAGCGTTTATATAATCATTGGCATTGTCACAATGCGCTATACCCTCATCTATATCAAGTCCTTTTATATCAAAAATCCATTTTGGAAGTATTTCCTTTTCCTTATCCATACGGATATTTTTTTGTTCTTTGCTTTCCTCTTCCTTATCCTTAAGATTGAACCTTTCTGATAAGAATTTTTCCAGTATATCCGAAAGCTGTGCAGGTTCTATGGGCTTATTTAATACCGCATCAAAGCCTGCCTTTTCATAATCCGATTGTCCTTCCTGTGGCTCGTACGCCGTATAACAAACAACAGGAGTATTAAAATCATCACCGGTTTTTGCTTTAAGCTCTTTTAAGGTTTCATAGCCATCCTTATCCGGCATATGATTGTCCAAAAATATTAAATCATATTTCTTATCATTACATTTTTTTATGCATTCGTCCCCATCAACTGCAAGCTCTACATCAGCCCCATAGGACATAAGCAGCGACTCAAGCATAATACGATTGATTTCCATATCATCACAAACCAATGCCCTTGGTTTATTTGTTTCAGCCATCAGTTTTCCTCCTTAGTTTTTTATAATTTAAAAGCTATTCTAACTCGTTTGTATCTTCATTTTCTTCCAACTCAATTAAGATTTCTGCTTCTTCGTTTTCTTCCGGCTCAACTAAACTGCCTGATTCATATTCTTCCTGCACATTCAATTTCTTAATCATCCTTGCAATCCTAATCATAATAACTATTATCAATATGATAAGTCCTGCGAAATATATACCCATCGTTCTCGTGTATGCCGCTACTTGAGTAAAATGAAGCAAAGATAATACAGCTATAATTGCCACAAGAACATATCGTTCAACTCTTATGTTAATCATTTTTACAATAGTACCCATATATCCCAGTATCAAAAAAGGCAGCATAAAATCAGACAGATATTTTAAATAATAATGTCCTATGGGTTTTTTGATTACATATTGAGTTAATAGTAAAGGACATGCAGAATACACGGTCAGTACAATCGATAAAAGTCCGAGATAATAAGTTTTCTTATCTGCTGTTTTCTTTGTTTTATTGATAATAAAATATACAAGAAGAATTATGCCAAAGCAAAAAAGCAATCCTCCGGAAATTATGAAATACTTTTCTATACTTAAATATTTACTTAGGATTTCTTTTTTCGAGCCCAGATTAAAATTATAATTCTTTAAAAAGCTATTTTTGTAAGAGGTTTCAATCCTTATAGTTATCGAACCCTTAGCGTCATCCGGTATATCTATAAAATGCATACAGCTTCCGGGAGAATCTCCAAAATGCGGTTTCTTACCAAAATGATAAACTCTTTCAGTTAAGTTAAACGCATTATCCTTTGAAAAAATGCCTGCATTTTCATCAGAAGCACTTATGCTTTCAGAAATATAAACATCAACATATGCATCATTGGTTATAAAGGATAAGGTTTTGCCTCGCATATCATCAGTGATATTGTGAGTAGCGGCAAGTATATAAACATTATTTTTATTATTATCATAGTATGTGCTGACACTGTTGGATTTTTTTATCTTAATTGAAATCAGATAATTCCAATTATCATCAAACCTAAATGTACCCGTTTTATCAGCTTCTTCCGCCCTTTTAGCAACAGCTGAAAGAACCGAAGTGACCAGCACAAGCACAATCACACAGATAGTAATCAGAAGACTTTTTTTCTTATCGTTCATTCTCACTTATCCTTAAACAATTATTAATTCACCACATTCAAATATATATGTAAATATAAAAATCATTTAAACTCATCTTTAGATTTTTATCTCTACATAATATTTCTCAACTCTTCCCTCTTGTCAAAAATTACAGACTCAAGTTCCGAGTAGTCCATCTCGGTTCTAGCCCTTAAAAGTTCTGTTATCTCAACAACCTTATCATAGATAGGTGTAAGAGCAAGATTACCAAGTACTCCCTTTAAGGCATGCGCAGCCTCAAAGGCTTCATCAAGATTATCTGCTGCAAGTGCTTCATGAAGCTTGTCAAAGTTTTTTTCATCAGCCACTGTACCGACAAGTCTAAGATAGAGTGCCTCGTTATTTATACATCTTGAAAGTCCTTCTTCAACATTTGCACCATAATTTCTTAACGCATCTATTGTAAGCACTTTTTCTCCCTTTGCAGCTCAAATAGCTGCTTTTGTATTATTATATATCGGGTTGTTATAACTACTTTTCCTCTAAGTCCTTCTCTATCAAAAGATTAAACTCTGCGGCAGGTAAAGGCTTTGAGAAATAGTATCCCTGAATCACATCACAGCCTCTGTCCTTTAAGGTTTTGTACTGCTTTTCTTCCTCAACGCCCTCCGCTATGACAGGCACCTTAAGAAGTCTTGCTATATCGAGGATTATCTCCACAAGCTTTAGATTTTTATAATCAGTGAGCATATTTCTTATAAATTTCATATCCATCTTAAGTACATCTATCGGAAGTGTTGTGAGCATATTTAATGATGAATAGCCGGAACCAAAATCATCCAGCTCTATCTTAAAGCCTCTGCTTCTTAATTTATTTACAACCTCTATAAGCTCATTTACATTATCGGAATACGCCGACTCGGTTATCTCAAGCATATATTCGTTAGTAGTAAGTCCATACTTTTCGACGAGATTTGTAAGCTTATCAAAAAGCTTTGGATCATATATGTCAATTCGGGAAACATTTACGGATACCGGTATAGTGACATTGTACTTATCCTTCCATTCCCTGATCTGTCTTGCCGCCTCTTCCCATACATAATTATCGAGCTTTTGTATAAGTCCGTTACCTTCAAAAAGCGGGACAAAATCCCCCGGACTTATCATACCGAGTTCAGGATGCTTCCATCTTATAAGCGCCTCTGCACTCGAAAGTCTCGGTCTGTCGCCTGTTATATTGTATTTAGGCTGGAAATAAACCATAAGCTGTTTTTCCGAAACCGCCGTATAAAAATCTCTTATGAGTTTTTCTTCATATATTGCCCTGTCATAAAGATTTTTATCATAATAAGCAACATTTCTTGTATAGTCCTCTCTTATTCGGTTGCAGGCGATAACCGCTCTGTCATACCACATCTCCGGCTGAACGGATTTATCAACATCAGGATAGACGCCAAGTCTTACTCTTATATTATGTGTGCTTGTTTTCTCATAAATCTGCTTATTAATCCTCTCCAGCACATTGTGACCGTATATATCCTTGTGTTCAAGATATACGTAAAATGTATCTGCATTTACACGGCTTGCAAGCCCTCCGTTTTTATGTTCAATCATATCTTGAAGTTCATTAGCCACAAGAACAAGTATCTCGTCACCAAAATCCCTTCCGTATATCTCATTTATAAGATGGAAATGATCGATGTTAAGCACAACCGCATCCATCTTTGTATCCGGTGCATATTTTTCTATCTGTGAAATGTATCTTAAGAAATATTCTTTGGTATAAAGGCCTGTAAGGGAATCCTTTTCTGTGGCCTGAATTATATTTTTATCCTCTGCAAATTCTATGATTCTTTCAGCTCTCGCAAATATAACCTCCGGCATATCATAAGGCTTTGTTATGAAGTCAATTGCACCAAGCTTTATACTTTCAATCTCGGCATCCTTTTCGGAGGTCATTACAATTATCGGAATCCGCTTAAGGATTTCATCCTCTTTACATAGCTTTATAACCTCATAGCCATCCATCTTCGGCATGAGCTAATCAAGCAGCATAAGAGCGAAATCATAAGGTCTTTCTCTTAAGATTTCCATGGCCTGCCCGCCATCCTCGGCATAAGTCACTTCGTATGCCTGATTAAATATATTTCCAAGTATTTCTCTGTTAACAAATTCATCATCAACTATGAGTATGTGCTTTTTAAAGCCATCCTTTTCTTTAAAGCGTTTCATCCGGCGCAGCCCCTCCTCTCGTGTACCTTCCTCGAATAAAAAAATTATACCAAAGAATTAAATGTTGTTCAATAAAAATGTGCGCCATAAAAAGGACGCAAAAAAATAGCCGATGGAATTTCCACCGACTGATTATTCTACCCATTTTAACTCTGCTCTGTATGGTTTTTCTTTTTGATTTTTTTATGATTATGTTATTCATCTGCTTTTCGTCTTTCAAATCCTTTAAATAAATGCCACCCGAGCACTGCATTGAAGCCAACTGCCGCAAATACGCTAAAGCGTTCTACTATTCCGAAATATTCGGGCGGTACTGCTACGGTTCCGATTGCACCTATGAACATCATGGCAAGTGCAACAGCAGCCCAGATCCCTATGCCTCTTATCTGCTTATCCTTGCATCCTTCTATGATAATTATAACAAGTGATACAATAGATAAAGGCACTACTGCTATAGTAACCACCATATGCATTACCTCCTGAAAGGAGTCAATTTCTTTTCCGCTGTCGGAAAGAGAAAACATTTTATATCCGACATTTGATATTAGATTCATTATGGCAAAAAGATAAACTCCCAGTCGAAACAGCTTTGACGATATCTTGTTTTCAGAAATGAAAACAGAAACACAGGTAATACAAACCATTCCACCAACTCCGTAAAATGCCGAAAGTCTCTCCCAAAGGACTCTCGACGGAGCACTTTCCGCAGAAAGGTCGCTTACCGCCTGCTCCATCCATTTATATCCCGGAAATGCCATAGGCGAAAATACCACCGCTGCCGTATATGATAAAAATGATAGGATTCCGGCCAATCCAATCCAGTTGATTAATTTTTTATTCATTCCTTAACACCTCCATTTTTTCCATTTATTTTTTTCAATTTACTCTTTACCTTTATTCTTCACATCGTATATCCTGCAAAACTCATCAATATAATCCTGAAGCCTTCCCTCTTTTGCTTCTTGTCCGGCAAAACGCATATCAAACTCATAATCAATAATCGCATGTACAGCCATCGCAAAAGAAAATGCAGCCACATCCACATCTTTAAAGTCTGCAATACCCTTTACCTGCAATGCGTAAAACAAGGTCTTCGTGGCATTAATCATCTTTTTTGTTTCTTTAACCATAATCTCTGCTGCCGCACTGTTAATCGACCTTTCCGACATGATTATTTTATAAAAGAGGTACATTTTGGGATCATTTACCATCCTCTTATAGGAAGTAACCGAATCAGTCAGTATCTCCTTAAGTGACCTCCCCTCTGCAAGCTTATCATAATCTATCTCGCCCACATCTGCCGCCTTCTTTGACGTGGTTCTTAAAACCTCATACATTTCATTTACGATTTCTTCCTTTGAGGAAAAATGATTATAAAGCGAAGCCTTTGTTATACCCACCTTATCCGCAATCTGCTGCATGGATATGGTTCCAAGTCCCTTCTCGGCTGCAAGTAAAAGGACGGCTTCGATTATCTCTTCTTTTCTGTTTGTCATGATTTTTCTCCGTATTATTCTTATAATTATTTTATATATTTTTTCGTTTTACGTTTACCTATTGTTTGTGATTTTACTACCGATTGGTAGTTTTGTCAAGAAAAACAGACAGAGCCAAAACTCTGCCTGTTTTTAAGATTTTATTTTAATATATTAAATAATAAATTTATTGATTCTTGGATATTAGGCAAATACTTTCAATATTCCTCGTAAAAGGAAACTGATCCACGCAGCTTGCCTTGACAAGCTTATAACCTTTCTCATCCATTATCTTTAAATCCCTTGCAAGGGATGTTGGTTTGCAGGATATATAAACTATCTGCTTCACTCCAAAATCCAAAATCTTATCCAGCGCTTTGGGATTTATGCCATCCCGAGGCGGATCGACTATGACTAAATCCGGTTTATCCGAAACCAGATCAATTGCCTTTAAGACATCTCCGGCTATAAACTCACAGTTAGTAAGTCCGTTAAGCTTTGCATTTTCCCTTGCGGCCTCTACAGCCTCCTCAACAATTTCAATTCCTATTACCTTTTTTGAAGCAGGCGCCATCATCTGCGCTATAGTTCCTGTTCCGCTGTATAGGTCAAAGACAACTTTTCCTGAAGGATTATTCATTTCACTTTCAGTATTATATATATACTCTCTCGCCTTTTCGTAAAGCACCTCACAGCCCTTTGTGTTGGTCTGGAAAAATGAAAATGGTGATATCTTGAATTTCAGTCCTATTACTTCCTCGGTTATGTAATCCTTTCCGTATAAGCATGTGGTTCTGTCGCTTTTAACTACATCTCCGAGAGTATCATTTTCCGTATAAAGAATTCCGGCTATGCTTCCGCCTTCGGTGAGTTCTCCATTATTTTCAAGAGATAACAAGCCATTTACATACTCATCAAGCAGGGCTTTTTCATCAAAACCATATGTATTCCATTGGGTTGAAGTAACAAGATTTATAAGAAATTCTCGAGTCGCAGCTGACTGTCTTACCACAAGGTTTCTAAGTATTCCCTCGTGCTTCATCCTATGATAATAAGGTACCTTTCTTTCACTGAAAAATGTTAAGGTGTACTGAACTATTTTCCGCCAGTCCGCATTAATTATCACGCAGCCGGATTCCTTATCACCACTTTCACCGACAGAATTTTCGCTTGTGTTATAAATACCCTTGTTCTCGCCAAAATCTCTGCTCTCACACACACTCACTATATCATGAAAGCTTCCCTTCTTGTGAAGTCCAAGTGCAAGAGGACCATCCTTATATTCATCTCCGAAGGTAAACTCCATCTTATTGCGATATGAATTTTGAACAGGAGACGGTATGATACCCTCCCACTCATAGGTATGTCCGGGAAGCGCCTTATCTATCAGCTTTTTTACCATATCTTCCTTGAACTTAAGCTGGTTCTTATATGAAAGATTTTGGTAAGCGCATCCTCCGCATATACCAAAATAAGGACATAAAGGTTCTATATCCTCAAGATCTGACCTTTCTATTACTTCAAGCAATCGTCCCTCTGCCATACCGGTCTTTTTCTTGGATATGGAAAATCTTACCTTTTGTCCCGGAAGAGTCTCCTTAACAGTAACCTTCCTATCATCTATATATAAAATACCTTTATTGGGAAAATCAAAATCAGATATAATTCCCTCATAAACTTCGCCTTTTTTCATTTTTAACCCTCTATTTTTTACTGCTATGGATTTAGTCTAACAGATTCAAGTTTAGATAGAATGAAATTCATAAGATACCATTTCATAATCATCGATATCTATAATTGCATAGGTTTTCTTTCCGTCATCCTGTCTTGGAAGCGAGATACTGCCCGGATTAAGTATAGTTACATCATCTTCATTTTCATCCAGATACGGCATATGTGTATGTCCAAATAATGCTATATCACATTCATTTTGGAGTGCGTTATATCTAAGACCCGAAAGTCCCATGCTCACACCCTCTCTATGACCATGAACTGCATATATCCTATGCTCACCAAACATCAAGATCAGTCTGTCTTTAAGCTCCGGTATATAGTCAGTATTTCCACAGACAAAGTAAGCCGGAACCCTTGCCATGCTTTCTATCTCACGATAGCTGCTGCCCACATCTCCAAGATGGATAAGAGCATTTATCTCACCGGCATCCTCTATCGCCTTTTTTACATTTTCATTTCTTCCGTGCGAATCACTTACTACCAGTATTCTCATAGTACTTTTTTTAAACCTCACAAACACCAAAATCAAAAAATAAAATAATTTACTTGTACATAAATTGCTTATATAATCTCTTTAATTGCACGAAGCGCATTTCCTCTGTGGCTGAGATTATTTTTCTCCACGGGATCAAGCTCTGCAGTAGTCTTACCCAGTTCAGGAACATAAAATATAGGATCATAACCAAAACCGTTTTCACCGGCAGGCTCATAGGCAATCCTTCCTTCGATGGTACCCCTTCTGGTATCGACTCTGCCATCCGGATATGCAATCGCTATAGCACATACAAAGCGTGCAGACCTTTCTTCATCCGGTACGCCCTTAAGTCTGTCAAGTATTATACGATTTTTAATTTCATAAGGTGTATCAACACCCTCATACCTTGCGGAATAGATGCCCGGCTCTCCGCCAAGATAATCAATCTCAAGTCCACTGTCATCCGCAAGCACGATGCAGCCCTCTGCTTCCTTAACCTTTGAAATTGCAGTAGCCTTTATAATGGCATTTTCTTCAAAGGTCTTACCGTCCTCAACTATATCTATATCAATTCCTGCCTGCTTCATAGATAAAATCTCATAGTCCTCATCCGCAAGAATCATCCTGATTTCCTTCATCTTATCTTCATTTCCGGTTGCAAATATAATCTTTTTCATTTTTAAGTACCTCTGCTTTCTAATATCTATACGTTATTTTTTTATGAACGATATCCCATGTATGCCATCAATCTATAACAGCCATATAATAATTCTTTTTATCTTTATCAATTTATTCCTTATCTATCTCTTCCTCATCACCATCAGACACATAATTTGTAAATGCCTTTAAACAGACATTACAGTTCTGGGTTTTCTCGGCGCTGTGCCAGCTTTCTCCGTAAAGGCTTATATAGCCCTCTCCATCTGTTATATCAAAATTCTCTGTTCTCTCATCCACATCATACTCTATGGCTATCGGATGTATAGCCTTTGGCGTGTGGATCTTAACGACTACGGCATATTTACTCTTGTCGGAAAGTCGTACAGGCTCAGGTATCCTTACAGTATAATAGCCGGCATATTTCATACTTCCCGAAGCAAGTAACTCCCTGTTATCAAAGGAGCTTTCATCCTTATAATTCTGAACCAGATAGACCTCAAAGCTGGTATCCTTGTCTGTTGCATAAAATGAAACGGCCTCAAGTTCTTCATTTTCATCTGTCTCATAAACATTTGCAAAAAAAGCATCCTCTTTATTAAAGCCCATAAGTCCGACCCAGCCGAGCAGATCCGACTGATAAATCTTATCAAAATTATCAGCCTCGCCAACCTTGGTATAGACAACGGATTTATTGCAGATTACATTATCATAGTAAGAAACGTAAAAATAACCGTCTTCGCCAAACTCTTCGCCCCAGCTGTTTTTACAGATAAACGCACCATCGCCCTTTGGCTCTATGGTAAAGTTTTCCTTTGGAAAATTATCATCCCATCCAACGACTACCACGTCATGATTTGCGCCCTCATCACCATCATAATAGTAAGCAGCATTCTCCCTTGAGTAATACATAGATACACTGTCTACATATTCCATCTGACAATAAATTGAAGTCTCAACCGCACCATATCTGAAAATCGCACTCTTTAAAATGTCCATATCCTTATCATTTATTATAAGTGCCTCCTCCAGATGCTTTACAGCTTTTAAGGAATCGTCCGTCTTACCATCACCGTAAGGATCATCCTTCTCATATACAGGTCCCTGCCATGCCGCAAGATATGCAATACTCATGGTATGTTCGCCGCCTATATCGATATCAAGATTGTAGCTGTTAGTGAGTGTCATGTTATCCGTTGAAAATACACAGTACTCCTTAGGCAGGAGTGTGGTCTCAAGGGCACCCAGCGAAGCAAATGCCCAGCAGGTACCATATCTTCCCTGATCCCTTACTTCGGTGACTCTGCCATAATCTCTCATATCATAACTCGAAGGCAATGCCCGCTCCCTGCCTGTTAATGCAAGGTCGATATGATTATCATAATAATAGTAGTCTGTGCTGTATCCGAGATATTTTGAAACCTCATCCAGCGGAACCATAATCTTATCGCTATCCGAAGCTTTATCAACCTCGTTTTCAAGTTTTATGTCCTCCTGACCGTTTAACAAAGCATCATCTTTTCCCACTTTAAACTCAAGCTTATTTTCACCCTTCATCACAAGCAGTCTGCCGTCAGGATACTCCTGTACCGAAGCATTTAACAGGCTTTTTAAAAAATCCGCCTCCACAACCAGCTTCATTGTATCGCTTACATAATAATCAAAGCCGAATTCCTCTATGCTTATTCCGTTTATGGTTACGATAAGATCATCATTTAATCTGTCAACCATATCGCTTTTAAATCCGGCGGCACATTCGGAAAAATCATCCGACATATCTATCATAACAACCTGTTTCCTTGTCGCAAAATATGTAATTGTAAATATTGCAGCTATGGCCGCAAAAAATACAAGTATCTTTTTCATAAAATCAATCCTGATATTTTAATTATTCTATAACACTTTTAAATCATCCGTCATTTAGATATTATGCTCATCTGCATGTCTGTTATCCTTATCTTTTCCCGGTGGCTTGGGTCCCATAAACTGATAAAAATATGATTTAATCATTCCGTTATAAATCTTCCTGTTCTTATCAGCCTTTCTTCCTATATATTTCTCCGCCTCATCATATGAGGTTATAAGATACATGGACCAGTCCGAAAGTCTTGCAAAGCTCTCACCTATGGTCCGATAAAGCTCCGGCAGATCCTTCCTGTCCTCAAGTCTTTCACCATACGGTGGATTGGTTATTATAAATCCGTAATGCTTTGGATTGGAAAGCTCCTTAACATCCCTTGCCTGAAAATGAATGTACTTATCCACTCCTGCCTCACGCGCATTGGTCATGGCACATTTTACAATTTCAGGGTCCAGATCATACCCCTGAATGTTCATTTCAATATCTTTTCTAATCACATCATGAGCCTCATCATATGCGTTATACCAAATCTTTTTAGGAATAACCTTATCCCAGGAGTCCGCAGTAAACTCACGGTTCATGCCCGGCGCGATATTGGCCCCTATCATTGCCGCCTCAATCGGAAATGTACCGCTTCCGCAAAACGGATCGACCAGTACCCTGTCCTTATTCCAGGGCGTAAGCATAAGAAGTGCAGATGCAAGCGTTTCCGAAATCGGTGCCTTACCCACAAGCTGCCTGTACCCACGCTTATGCAGCGAGGTTCCGGAGGTATCGATGCCTATGGAAACCATATCCTTAAATATAAATACCCTTATAGGATACTCGTCTCCGTCCTCTTCAAAATGATTTATATGGTAGGTCTGCTTCATCCTGTCCACTATAGCCTTTTTTACAATCGACTGTATAGAACTTCCCGAAAAAAGTGCACTCTTATTGGTAGTCGCCTTAGTCACCCAAAACTTCGCATTCCTCGGAAGATACTCCTCCCACGCAAGGGCCTTCGTACCCTCAAAAAGCTCATCGAAGGTAACCGCCTTAAAGCTTCCCATCTTTAAAAGGATTCTTTCGGCAGTTCTTATAAATATATTGGCACGCGGAATAACGGTTTCATCCCCCTTAAAGGTAACTCTGCCGTCCTCCACGGAAACTATCTCATATCCAAGTTCAATTATCTCTTTTTTAAGCACCGACTCCAGTCCGAAATGGCACGGTGCAATAAACTCAAATTCATTTTTATCCATATATTTTACCCTTCTATTTATAAATACGCATTATCCATATTATTTTAAATGTCTTGCGATATAGTGTCAAGGATTTATATGTTGCGGGGCGTGGCGCGGGCGTAAGCCTTGTCACATTTTATTACTATATGAAAGGATATAATAAGAAGACAGGTAGAGAACAAACCATCGATTTGCTAAATCAATGCGCTCAAATTCTTTATAGGTGCTAAAAATCGAAAACTCGCTTTGCTCAAACAGTTCGATTTTTTTAACGCACCTCATAAAGAATTTTCGCTATTGATTTTACGCAAATCGGGTTAATTATTCTCTACCTGTCTTCTCATTATACCCTTTCACATTACTTATTGTTTGTGACAAGGCTCACGCCCGTAACACATACAAAAATACATACATATTGATTATATTTATGAATATTTATCGAAACTTTTTTTTAGTGATTTGATTGTTTCAATCAGTATTTTGGCTTCTTTTTCTGAACAAGAATCAATTAGTGAGGATATTTCCTGTTTTATTTGAGTTTTGTCTGAATAAGGTTTATCGTATAGCAGTTCATCAGTAGAAACTTGTAGTATCTTCGATATATCAACAAGAACCGGAAGACTTAACTTTGTATTGCCAGTTTCTATATGGCTCATATGTGTAACTGATATACCGACTTTTTCTGCAAGTTCTTCCTGTGACAGACCACATGCTTTCCTTATTTTTCTTATGCGCTGTCCTATCTTATAATAGTCCATTCAATCACCACCTATACAATAAAATTATACTTGAATTGTATAGGCAATTATGCTAACATAAAATAAACTGTATAGGCTAAAATATAGCTATACAGTTAAATTTTGTTCAGGAGGAATATAAATGAGATTAAAAAAATTTATGGCATTTACAGCTTGTGCAGCAATGTTTATTTTTAATGGAGGTTTTTATGTCATTGATGTAATGGCAGAAAATGAATCGGATATTGAGTTGACTGAAACAGATGAGACTGCTATTGATATATCTTATAAAGTTTACATTTAACATAGAAAGTCAAAGAACAGATATTGTTTACATGGTGTACGAATATGATTCTACAGGTAAGTGTGTAAGAGCTAAATATTGTAATGAGGATGGCTCAGAATCAGGTTATTATGAAACATATGAGTATGATTCAGAAGGTAATATTGTAAAAAGTATATGGACTCATGATGATACTATTGAATCAATATATGGACTTGATTATCGTGAGGTTATATATGAATATGATTCAAATGGAAATATTATAAAAGAAATTTATTATGAGTATTATGTTAATACGGTTAATATACACACATATGAATATGAGTATGATGCTGTTGGAAATAAGACAAAAGAAACATATTATGGTTCAGATGGTTTAATACATACAGAAACATATGAAAATGAGTATGAATATGATGACAAAGGAAATATAATAAAAGGATATTATAAATATCCCGAATTTTCATCTGAAATAGAGTATGAGTATGATAATGATGGAGATATAGTTAAAGAAAAGCAAGGTATAGGTTGGTATTCAACGATTGAATATTTTAATTTTCCAGCAGTAACATATTCCTCAATGTATCGCCTCTACAATCCGAATTCAGGAGAGCATTTCTACACTGCAAACGAAGCAGAGAAAAACAATCTCGTAAATGTAGGTTGGAAATATGAGGGTATTGCATGGAACGCACCTGTGACCTCCGATACACCAGTGTACAGATTATACAATCCAAATGCCGGAGATCATCATTATACTACAAGCGCAGCAGAAAAAGATAATCTTGTAAAGGTTGGCTGGAGATATGAAGGTATAGGTTGGTATTCAACAGGTAATGAAGGACAGCCGTTATATCGATTATATAATCCAAATGCCAAGGCAGGCTCACATCACTATACCACAAACGCAGCAGAAAGAGATAATCTTAAAAAATTAGGATGGCGTGATGAAGGAATTGCATGGTACGGTGGAAAATGAACAAGCTAAAAGCAAGGCAATCATTGAAGAAAAGATAAAATCATTGCAGAAAAGGATAATATTATCACAAATCTCAAAAGAGAATTACATGAAATAAAAGCATAACCAAATAAAATATAGAGCTGCGTACTAATTGCATTTAGCATATTTAGTGCGACAGCTCTTTTTTTGTACCAATTATTTTATATTTAACTTTGTATCATTATACAAATGTAATGAATATTTTAAAGTAGATGATTATTTTCAAGGAGGCGGACATTTTGAGATTTCGTAATATTAATATTAGGAACATCATGAATGAAGCAATCAATAACGAAGGAATAATAGTAGACGTAAGAGAAGTGGAAGAATTCGCAAAGGGTCATATACCAATGGCTATCAATCTGCCTCTTTCAGATATAAAAAACGGAAAGGTTGGCTTACCAAAAAATAAGGTAATACTTGTTTATTGTGAAAATGGTGGTGGAAGCATGATGGCTGCACGTATTTTATCTGATATGGGATATAATGTATTAAATGCTGTGGGCGGTCTGGCAAATTACAGAGGTGCTTTGACAAGACACAGATAACCTATGATTTTAAGCAGATGCTTTATATCAAAAAAATTTACCAATTGATGTATATTCCTTTTAATATATGTCCATAATTAGAGTGTAAAGGTTATTACTTTATAACCTAAAACATATCTAAGGTGCATATATATGCTGATGCACTGATATATTAAGGAGGAATAGACATGTCATCTAAAAATCAGTCAAAGAATCAGGCTGGTAACAAGAACAGCCAGACTAACAGCCAGAATAATGCAGGTTCTAACAATCAGTCAAACAACCAGAGCAACAATTCTAAGGACAGCAAGCAAGAGAATTGTGATTAGTTAAATACAAAAGCAGGGGCAGGTGCAAATATGTACCTGCCCTTTTAATTTTTTAATTGCATTTAGTGTCATTTTATAATAAAATTAACTTACGAAATTTTTTAGTCAAAGGGGGTTATATTATGGCGAATCAGATTATTATAACAATCAGCAGAGAATACGGAAGCGGCGGACATGAAATTGCACGTGAAATCGCAGAACATTTTGGTTTTACGATGTATGACAGAAGTGCTCTTGACGAAATGGCTAAAGACCAGCCGGATGTTTCAACAAGTGCCCTTGAGGAACTCCAATTTGACTACATAAAAACTAAAGCTGCCGAGCGTGAATCTTTTGTTGTAGTCGGAAGATGCGCAGAGGAAATCTTAAAAGACAGATACAATATAATAAGTATATTTATAACCGCTGATTTAGAAGACAGAATCAAACGTGTAAAGCGTAAATATAATATAGAAACCGAGGGCGAGGCGACCAATAAGATTAAGCGTCACGACCGCACCAGACGAAATTATCACAACAGCCATTCCGAATCCGAGTGGAGTGATGCAACAACCTATGACCTGACTATTAACAGCAGCCGCCTCGGTATCGAAGGCACAACGCAATTTCTGATTGATTACATAGAACTTATAAGCAATAAAAATATTGCTACAAAATAAATAATTAAATAAATAGATTACTTAATGTGACTTTAAACAACGAAAACGGGGCTGTCGCTTTAGATAATTAAATTTATCTATGCGAGGCCCCTTTTTATGTCATAAATTATGTATTTGAGAGACAGTTTCCTTTAATGTTGCCGAAA
>CACWQH010000021.1 GCA_902762955.1 uncultured Lachnospiraceae bacterium | reverse complement strand
TCTGATGAGTTATAAAAGAACCGTCTATCTTGATTCTTTCACAATTTCCTTTTGCAAGCATCTTTTCAGTTTCTGAATCGATTAACTGATATTTTAAAGATGAACTTCCGCAGTTGATTACTAAAACCTTCATTTTATGTCTCCTCAATTATTATTTGTTTTATTCGTTTAATGCCTGTGCCTGAACTGCAGTTATGGCAACAACACCAACTATATCATCAGCAGAACAACCTCTTGAAAGGTCATTTACCGGTTTAGCTATACCCTGTGTGATAGGTCCATAGGCATCAGCCTTTGCAAGTCTTTGTACAAGCTTATAACCTATATTACCGGCATCCAAATCAGGGAATATAAGAACATTTGCCTTACCTGCAACTGTACTTCCCGGTGCCTTTGAAGCTGCGACCTCGGGAACAATGGCAGCATCTGATTGTAGTTCACCGTCACACTTTAAATCAGGGCATTCCCGATTGACAATCTTTGTTGCTTCTATTACCTTATCTACGTATGGATGCTTTGCACTTCCCTTTGTTGAATGTGAAAGCATGGCAACAATCGGCTCCTCGTCTACAAGAAGTCTAAATGATTTGGCTGAACTCTCAGCTATAGCAGCAAGCTCTTCTGCATTAGGAAACTGATTGAGTCCCGCATCTGAAAATACAAAGGTTCCGTTTGCACCCATATCACAATTAGGAACAACTACAAGGAAAAATGCAGAAACAAGCTTTGTATCCGGAGCGGTTTTTAGTATCTGCAATGCAGCACGTAAAACATTTGCCGAAGAATTTACAGCACCTGCAACCATACCGTCTGCATCTCCCGCCTTAACCATAATACATCCAAAATACAAAAGATTTGTAAGTAATAACTCCTTTGCTTCCTCAGGCGTTAAACCTTTCTTCTTTCTTATCTCTACCAACAATGCAACATAATCATTAAGCTTAGGACAATCATACGGATCAACAAAACCTGCCTTTGACAGGTCAAGACCGTTTTCACCGGCTTTTTTGTTAATATCCGATTTATCGCCAATCAAAATAATATTTGCGATATCCTCTGCCAGAATCTTATGAGCAGCCTGCAAGGTTCTCATATCGGCTGTTTCAGGTAGAACTATTGTTTTCTTGTCAGCTTTTGCTCGTTGTTTAATGCTATCAATAAATCCCACGTTTCTTCTCCTTTTACCTCAAATATTATATAGTTAATTATTCCTTAATCAATTCCGGATCATCTATAACAAGGCGTCCTCTTCCATGCTCCTTACCATAATACATAGCCATATCAGCTCTGTTAATAAGCATATTAGGCTCCTCGCATATACTCGGATATGAAGTAAGACCGATACATACATTTACCTTAATATTGTCCTGATCGTGTTTAACAACAGTATTTTTTATTTCTTCATGCATCGTCTCAAGTATAGGAAGTGCTTCCTTTTCAGACTTATCCGGTAAAACTATAAGAAATTCTTCTCCACCGTATCTTCCGACAAAACCTCCGTTTTCCTCGGCGTATTTATTACCGACGGATGCAACGGTTTTGATCACGGCATCTCCTGCAAGATGTCCATAGGTGTCGTTTACGGTTTTGAATTTGTCTATATCATAAAGAGCAACAGAAAGACTGCTCTTCTTTCTCTTGGCCTTCTTAACAGCCGCATCAAAAAGCTGCATAAAGTACATTCTGTTATTTATACCTGTAAGTCCATCCTTGTGAGCCATATCCTGCATCATAAGATAAAGCCTTGAATTCTTAACGGAAATGTTAAACTCAGCAACACTTGCTTCGTAATAATTAAGTCCTTTTTCAAAATATTCTTCATTATCTGATGCTATCATCATTATTCCGTAAATTTCCATTCCATCACTAAGCGGAAGAATTGCTATTGCATTTATGTTGGCATCTCCGATAAATTTAAATTGAAAAAGCTCTGTTTCGGTATAAATCTTTGATTTATGAACATTAGCTTTAAAGTCCGAATAAATCTGTTCTATATCTTTACGTAATCTTCTTTCAACAGAGGTATAATTGGTCTTAACGGTAAAATTACCATGCTTATTGATGTATTCGTCAGGTTCTGTATACATAGCACACAATTTTGGCTGTTTTGTCTCCATGATTGAATCAGTAAGCACATCAATACATTTTGATATATCAAAGGTTGAAGCCATAAATCTCATTACGTTTGTCTGGGCTTCTGTTTCTTTATTAACCTGAGCAAGCTCTTTATTGGTTCTTTGCATCTCGATTCGCTGATAATTAATCTGTTCATTTGTTGATTCGATTTTTTCCTGATACTCAATCAGTTTTTTATTAGTGTCCTGAATATCGGAAACCTCTAAAGTAAGCTTAAATATTTTTCTTTCATTTTTTTCGTTGATTGATACAATCATATCAACAATTGTAAATGCTGCAAAAACTATGCCTATCTGTGTAAGTATAAAGCATATGGTTTCGGTTTCAGTTCTGAATTTCATACCTAAAACCGCAGAAGCTACAAAAATTATTATAATAAATAATCTTCTGTTAAATATATAATCCTTAGTGAAATTAGTATTATAAAGCATATATTCAATTGAAAAAATAGTTACAAGGACACAAAGTGCTGCAAAAATAATCATAAGATTTGGAATAAGCGCAACAATTATCTCAAATGCAATTAATTCAACAGCTCTAAATATCAAAAATATTTTTCTTGATGAAAAATAATCAACCCTGTACATCAAAAAATCAACAGCAAAAAAAACTGTAAGAATTATAAAAACATGCATAGCATTTAACTTTTGATCCTTGCTGCTGTTTGTAAGCTTTGCCAGATAAACCATCAAAGCAATCACAACATTGGCAAGATAAAGTATTCTATGAAATAAAGGGTTATATTTAATTGAATCATTCATTCTGTCAAATGAATTGGCTAAACCATCAGTGATATCGGATTCAACGTCCAGTCCTTTTTTTGCTTTTCCCATAAAGCCTATTTCTCCCAATAAATTTCTATATTTGCACCTTCATAAATTAAATCAATAAATTCTGCATGCACTCCATCAACCATGGTTTCCAAACGACTTCCCTTCATAGAAGACATATCGAATGCACATGCATCCATTGCATCAACGAATCTGTATTCGTTTTTACCTGTTAAAGTGTAAGGCTTATTGTTGATGATTACATGCATGGATATTTCACCATCATTAATTTGTGAATTATTAATTTCATTTTGTTTTTCGTTTTCAGAAAGCTTTTCTTTTTCTTTGAGCTTTTCTTGTATCTTTTCTTTATCCGCTTCTGTTGCCTCCGGCAAATCATCAAATTTAACCTCGTCACTCCATGAAACAATAAAGTTTTCGTATATCTTTTCATCCTGAGCGGCTTCTTTGTTGTTTACAAAAACCTTGCCTTCAGGCTTAACATCCATAAAAGTTAATAACTGATTAAGAAGGTAATAATTTTGCATTTCAATTTCATCACCATCTTTTATTTCATAGGATTCAGTTTCCGGAATTCCGTTTACAACTGCAAATTTAGGACATGTGATTTTAGTATCATTAACAATAAAATCAAGTGTTCCGTCATACTCAGGAAGTGAACCGAGTAATGCCGTTGCCTTTTCTCCGGCAGTCGATTTTACTATATCAATCTTATCATTTGCTTCGATAAGGGCATTCATACCAACTATATTGTCATTTCTCTTTATAACTGCCGCTTCACCGTTAAAGCCTCGTACTATACGATTTTTTCCGTTTATTTTAAAGGTTAAATCAGCACCTCGTTTAGGGAAAATGTGCTCGTTTGGAAGTCCGTACTGTACAGCGGCATCAAATATTGTAAGCTTGTCGTTGTTATATAATTTGACTCTGTCACCGTTTACAGTAACAAAAATGAAATTATTCTTCTGGTCAAAATAATTAAGGCAAATACCTATAGGAGTAACATATAAAGGATCCTTTTTGATATCTTCAACAAGGAAGTTGATGTTGTGCATAACCTCCTGTCCTCTTAAAGCAACCCTCTCCTCGGGTATCTTTAGCATACGTGCAAGAACATCAGTAAAGCCTTCAAGCTTTCCTCCGCCTCCTACAACGAAAACAGCGCTTACCGGTATTCCGCCGTTAAGCTCAATTATTTTATCTGCAATTTTTTTAGTGATTTCATCTTTAACTGATGCAAGTGTTTTAAATATTTCATCAGGGGTAATCTTATGAGGAATACCCATAATATCTTTATAAGTAACTGATTTCTTTTTAGGACTAACCATCTTTAGCTTTTCTGCCGTATCAAAATCAATAAGATATTTCTTTATCAATGTTTCGGTTAACTCATCTCCGGCAGACGGAATCATTCCGTAACCTATAATGCTTCCGTCCCTTGTAATACAAATATCAGACGTACCTGCACCAACATCCAAAAGAGCTATATTAAGCAATCTGAAGTTTTCAGGAATAGCAACATTTATAGCGGCTATAGGCTCCAATGTAAGATTGGATACATAAAGACCTGCTTTTTCAACTGCCGTATATAAGCTGCTTACTACTTCTTCCGGAAGAAATGTTGCAAGTATATCTGCTCCTATTTTAACGCCTCTGTGTCCTTCAAGATTAAGTATTTCATAATCGTTTAAATAATATTTTATAGCCGTATATCCAACACAGTAATACTTTGTGTTTTCACTGTTTTCATGCAGTTCTTCAAGGATTATATCATGTGCCTTTTCAACACCGATTAAATCAATGGAATGAATATATTCCTGTGTTATCTCAGTATTTTCATCAAATTCATAATCACCATGTCCTACTGCGGTCTTAAGAACACGTCCTGCAGCTGCTATACATACATCCTTAAGCTTTCTGCCGCCGAGCTGTTTTTCAAGCTCATTTTTAACATAGATTATATCCTCGCTGACCTTATTGATGTCATGAATCTGTCCATCAATCATAGATCTGGAATCGTGAAACTTAACAGCCATAGCCACAACATTAAATTTTTCTGCCTCTTTATAGCCTACAGTACCGACGATACTTCTTGTACCAATATCCAGTCCAAATATAAGAGGTTCGGGATATTTTGTAATTGTAGCCATGATTTTCCTCCTGCATGATATCAAATAAGCATCTTTCACCTTACAAATATTTGATTCGTCCGGTTTACGTTACATCCTTATGATTCGGATGTATGCCTTCCGATAATTATATCATTTTCCATGAACTTATTCAACCTTGCTTTTAGTTGTTTTGATGAATTTTCGTAACTTTTTTCATTATTTATGGTGAAATTTGCATATTTTTTATAGTATTCATCCGGCTTCTGACTTTCAAAAATTGATATACATTTTTCCCTTGTGTATCCTCTTTGTTTTATAAGTCTTCTTACTCTTTCTTCCCTCGAAACCCATATATACCATATTTCATCGCATATTTCCTTATAGCCGTCTTCAATCAAAAGCGCCGCTTCTATTACAAATAAAGAAGTACCGCCTTCTGCTTTCTTCTCGGAAATCTGTCTTAATATTTCTTCTTTTACGAGAGGATGGCTTATTTGATTTAGTCTTTTCAGGCTTTCGGAATCATTAAAAACTATCTCACCAAGCTTTGTTCTGTCTATAGGATAAGGTTCTTCATCAGATAAAATATCTCGTCCGAATTCCTCGATAATTTTATTGTATATGGTTTTACCGGGCTGCATAAGCTCGTGAGCAAGAGTATCTGCCTCAATAACATATGCATTGTATTCGTTTTTTAATTCATATAATATTCTGCTTTTTCCGGAACCGACTCCGCCGGTTATACCCAATATCTTCATAATTATCCCTTGACTTATCTTAAATTTTTATCTAATAAAGTATCAAACACTGATTAAAAACTTATTTTGCGTCAAACCAGCTTTCACCATCATGCATATCAACGATAAGAGGTACACTTAGATCTGCAGCTTTCATCATATTTTCTCTTAATAGCTCTTTTACTTCTTCAAGCTCTTCTTTTTTTGTCTCTATTAAAAGCTCATCATGTACCTGAAGTATAAGCTTTGATTCAAGCTTTCTCTTTTTTAATTCTCTGTCAACATTTATCATTGCAATTTTTATAATATCAGCAGCTGTACCTTGTATCGGAGAATTCATGGCGCAGCGTTCACCAAAGCTTCTGGTCATAAAATTGGAAGATTTTAGCTCGGGTATAGGTCTTCTCCTGTTAAACATTGTTATCGAATAACCCTTATCCTTTGCACTTTTAACTACATCATCCAGATATTTTTTAACATTTTTATAGGTATCAAAATATTTATTTATATATCCTTCTGCCTCTTTTCTTGATATATCAAGATCCTGACCGAGACCGAAGGAACTGATTCCGTAAACAATACCAAAATTAACAGCCTTTGCCTTACGTCTCATAAGACTGTCAACCTCATCTATAGGTACATCAAATACCTCAGATGCAGTAATTGTATGGATGTCGGTACCTTTTTTATATGCTGAAATAAGTGCCTCATCCTTGGAAAGATGCGCCAGAACTCTTAATTCTATCTGTGAATAATCGGCATCTAAAAATACATATCCTTCTTTAGGTATAAACACCTTTCTGATTTCCCTTCCCAAAGGAAGTCTTGTAGGAATATTTTGAAGGTTAGGCTCTGTAGAACTTATTCTACCTGTTGCAGTAACAGTCTGATTAAATTTACCGTGAATTCTTCCGTCAGGCTTGATAAATACAGACAAGCCTTCAACATATGTGGAATTAAGCTTTGTAAGCTGTCTGTAATCAAGGATTTTTGGAATGATTTCGTGTTCTCCCCTGATTTTTTCAAGCACCTCCACACTTGTGGAATAACCTGTCTTGGTTTTCTTTCCGGATTTAAGACCTAAATCCTCAAAAAGAATTTCACCCAACTGTTTAGTTGAATTAATGTTAAATTCCTTTCCGGCAATCTCATATATTTTTTTGGTCAAAGAACTTATATTTTCTTTTAATTTAATTCCAAATTCATGTAAAGCCTTACCGTCAACCCTGATTCCGTTTTTCTCCATTTCATAAAGTGAAAATGTGCAAGGCAGTTCTATGTCAGTATAAAGCTTGTACATTTCCTCATCTTTAAGTCCTGATATAATTCTATCCGCAGCAAGGAAAGGAATCATTGACTGATATGCTATATATTTTGATATATTTTCATCTTCTATCGTAAATATATTTATTTCATTTTTACCTATTAATTCCTTTCGGGTAGGTAATGTAAGTCCGAGATATTCTTTTGCAATATCATCATGTGCATATTCATCCTTCAAAGGATTGATAAGATATGCACCTATACCACAGTCAAATATATCATAAGAAGCATCAAGCTCAATATATTTTAGCTCCTCTTTTATATTAAGCGAGCATATTCTTTTATTTTTATTAAGACAATCAATAACATAATTATTAATAAGCAAGGAATCAATTTCTCCGCTAAGTCTAATAATATATGCATTTTTATCATCAAATGTAACACTTGCACAAATCAATTCGGAACCATTGTCAATATAGGAAAAGCCAAAGGAATCAAAGCTGTTTTTAAATAATTGCTGCAAATCATTTTTTTCGGAAATAAAAATTATCTTAAAATCAAAGTTTTCAACTTTTTTATCAACAGCATTAAATCGTGGTAAAAGACTTTTAAACTCCAAATCACTAAACAGCTTATATGATTCATCATTAAAAGCATCCTCATAAATCATATCCTCAAGCTTTGCGTCAAGCTTACAATCAAGCTTTATGGTAGCGAGCTCTTTAGACATATATGCCTGATCCTTAAATTCAATCAAATTATCCTTCATTTTACTCTTTTTAAGCTCGTCGATATGCTCATATATTCCGTCCATTGAGCCATAATCAACAAGAAGCTTTCCTGCAGATTTGGGACCAACCCCCGGAACACCCGGGATATTATCGGAAGAATCTCCCATAAGTCCTTTCATATCAATAAAAATAACGGGTGTAACTCCGTATTCATTGATTACATCCTTATCGTAATAATTATAGATTTCTGTTTTTCCTGCTTTTGTTTTTGGAATTTTGATTAAGATTTTATCAGTAGCAAGCTGCAGTAAATCTCTGTCTCCGGATAAAACCGTTACTTCATATCCGCTTTTTTCTCCGACTCTTGAAAGCGTACCCAATATATCATCTGCTTCATATCCTGCTTTTGATATAGTAAATATATTCATACTTTTTAATACCTCTTTAATAAGAGGTACCTGTTCTCTTAATTCGTCCGGCATAGGATGTCTGGTGCCTTTATATTCACTATACATCTTATGTCTGAAGGTAGGCTCCTTTAAATCAAAGGCAACACAGACATGTGATGCCTGCTCTTCATCTATAACCTTCAAAATAATATTTAAAAATCCAAGCACGGCATTTGTATGTCTTCCATCACTTGTTGTTAAATCCGGAAGTCCGTAAAACGCCCTGTTAAGGATACTGTTTCCATCAATTAATAAAAGCTTTTTCATTGAATTAAATCCTCCTCGTCCTCAAAAGGATCATAATGATGAGTGATATTATAACCTCTAATTTTTTCGTAAATATCTTTTTCTTTATAGGTATATTTTTCTCTCTGATAAACAATTATATCGTCTTCATCAAATTGAATATAATCTTTAAATGAATTATAGAAATAAAAATCGCCCTGACGTTCTTTTATGGTTATCTGTTCTATGGTGTGAACCTTTTGCAAAATTCTGCCGTAAAATAAAAATAATACAAATACAAATGCAACAAAAAACACACCAAAGGTTGAAAATTTAAATCTCTTTGCCTTTTGAACCTTATTTTTAGCATTGTCGAGATCTTCATTTAACAAAGTTTTAAAATTTTGAGGTAAATCTTCGTTATTATCAAGCTTCCTCATACCTACAATTAAGGTATAGTATATCTCAAGCTCCTCGGAACAATTCTTGCAGCTTTGCATATGGCGGACAAAATCTACGACTTCAGCATCGGAAAGCTTACCGTCAATAAATGCCATTATATTCGATTGTGCTTCCAAACAAGTCATAGATACTCTCCTTATAATGTGTGACAAGGGACAGATACCTTGTCACATATATTGTATACACATCGACTGTATGAAAAAATGTGCACGCATGGCACGTGCTACTTAACGCCATGCTTTGCACATTTTTCATACAGTCTGATATACTCATGTAATGCGACAAGGTGCCTGTCCCCTGCCACACCTGTCAAATATATTAGTTATTAATAAGCTTTCCTGCTTCGTCATTCCAGCTGTATAACTTACGTACTTCCTCGCCAACCTTCTCAACAGGATGCTCAGATGCAAGCTTTCTTAAAGCCTTAAAGTGAGCCTGTCCGCCTGCTGAAGACATATCAAGTAAGAAGTCTTTAGCAAAGGTACCATCCTGAATGTCCTTAAGAATCTTCTTCATAGTCTTCTTAGTCTCATCAGTAATGATCTTTGGTCCGGTTATATAATCACCATACTCAGCAGTATTTGAAATAGAATATCTCATTCCTGCGAAGCCTGACTGGTAGATAAGGTCTACAATAAGCTTCATCTCATGTACACACTCAAAGTATGCATTTCTTGGATCGTATCCTGCCTCGGTAAGAGTTTCAAAACCAGCCTGCATAAGTGCACAAACACCACCGCAAAGAACTGCCTGCTCACCAAAAAGGTCAGTTTCGGTTTCAGTTCTGAAAGTAGTCTCAAGCACACCTGCTCTTGCTCCACCTATACCAAGACCATATGCAAGTGCAAGATCAAGTGCCTTACCTGTTGCATCCTGATATACAGCTACAAGACAAGGAGTACCCTTACCTGCCTGATACTCTGAACGAACAGTGTGTCCAGGAGCTTTAGGAGCTATCATAGTAACATCTACATCCTTAGGTGGAACAATCTGATTAAAGTGAATGTTGAAGCCGTGTGCAAACATAAGCATGTTACCTGCTTCAAGATTTGGCTCGATATCCTCTTTGTAAAGCTTAGCCTGAAGCTCATCATTGATAAGAATCATAATGATATCAGCCTGCTTTGCAGCTTCAGCTGCTGTATATACCTTAAATCCCTGAGCCTCTGCTTTAGCCCATGATTTACTTCCTTCATAAAGACCAATAATGACATTACAGCCTGACTCCTTAAGGTTTAATGCATGAGCATGTCCCTGGCTGCCGTAACCAATGATTGCAATTGTCTTACCATCGAGTAATGATAAATTACAATCCTCCTGATAAAAAATTCTTGCTGCCATTTTATAATTTCCTCCTTAATAAATAAAAATATATATGTTATTACTTTAAAAAGTAAGTAATGACCTTGATTTAGTTTTTACCTCTTGTAAGTCCTGTAAGACCGGTTCTGACCATTTCACCGATATCAAAACCATCAAGTAAGGTGATAAAGGCTTCTATCTTACTTGCATTTCCCGTCATCTCAACCATAACTGAATCAACAGAAACATCAACAACCTTTGCCCTAAATACATCTGCAAGGGAAATAATCTGAAGTCTTTGTTCGGAATTAACATTTATCTTTGCTAAAAGAAGCTCTCTGCAAACAGATTCGCCATCCTTAAGCTGTGTAATGGATTTGACATCTTCAAGCTTAAGAAGCTGCTTTTCAATCTGATTAAGAATTCTGTCATCACCGCTTACAGCAACTGTCATTCTTGAAAATTGAGGATCTTCTGTCACACCTACAGATAAGCTGTCAATATTATATCCTCTTCTACTAAATAATCCGGCAACTCTGCTAAGTACTCCGGAGGTGTTATCAACTAATAAAGATAATACCATTTTTTTCATGTTTCAAATCCACCTTTCAACTAATAAATCAAATTTATTATTTTATCCATAAAGCTTATTTTAACCATTTAAGCCTTGTCTGTCAATAGTTTCTCTACTAACTTTACAGCTTCATTTGCATCCTTTGAATAGCCGTCAGCACCTATCTCATCGGCAAAATTCTGACTTACTACCGCACCACCGATAATAACCTTGTACTTAAGCTTGTTGCCCTTGACATAATCAACAACATCCTTCATCTTCATCATTGTTGTTGTCATAAGCGCTGATAAACCGATAACCGATGCGTTATTATCCTTTGCAGCATTTATTATAGTTTCTAAAGGAACATCCTTTCCGAGATCAATAACATTATAGCCGTAATTTCTAAGCATAAGGCATACAAGATTTTTTCCTATATCATGGATGTCACCCTCGACAGTTGCCATAATGATGGTTTCCTTGCTCGGTCCCTTATTTTCTCCTAAAAGAGGAGTTATATAGTTTATAGCCATATCCATAGCGGTTGCTCCGGCTATAAGCTGAGGCAGGAAATACTTCTTTTTTTCAAATAATTCTCCAACCTTATTAACAGCAGGAATTAAATCGTTGTCAATTATATCCTTGGGAGCACGCCCGGCAGATATATCGACCTTAACATCATCAATGATGGAATCCTTGTTTCCCTTGACAACGTCTATATATATCTTACTTCCCTCAAGCTGACCGGATTTTTTTTTATCGGTATCAGCCGCAACATTGGTTACTGCAACAACATTTTCCACATATCTGTTATCAGAGTTTTCTTTTGCTTTAAGTAAATCTGATGCCAGTGTTGCATTCATAAGCTGGGATTGTTCAGGATTACATATAGCCATGGTAAGTCCTTTATCTATCGCCATTGTAAGAAATGCGGTATTGATATTGATACGCTCCGGTAGTCCGAAGGAAATATTGGAAAGTCCACAGACAGTTGGAATTCCAAGCTCATTTTTACAAAAGGCAATGGCCTCAAGTGTTTCAACAGCAGCCATCTTATTGGCACCTACAGTCGATACAAGTCCGTCTATAACGAGATTATCTCTCGGAACGCCCTCTTCCTCGGCAACTGCTAAAAGCTTTCTGATAATATCCTTTTTTTCTTCCAGACTTTCAGGAAGTCCTTTATCGGAAAGAGGAAGCAATATGCACATCGCTCCGTATTTTTTAGCTATACGCATGAGTGGTCTGCATTTTTTTTCTTCATATGAAATTGAATTTATAAGTGCACGTCCTGGATATATTCTAAGTGCAGCTTCGATAACATCTATATGGCTTGAATCTATACAAAGCGGTAGATCGGTCACACTGATTACAGAATAAATAGCTTTCTTCATCATGGAAAGTTCATCTATTCCGTTTGTACCCATATTAATATCAAGTATATCTGCTCCGTGATCTGTCTGGCTTTCAGCCATTTCAGAAACCAAATCAAGCTTACCGGCTCTTAATTCTTCCTGAAGCTTTTTCTTGCCTGTTGGATTAATTCTTTCGCCTATAACAAGAAATCTTCCGTCTATATCAAGCTCACAGATTTTACTTTCGCTGGAAAGAATGCCTTTAGCTTTGCATACATCTTCTTCAGTAAGGCAAACATCAATATGCTTAACCGATCTGCTTAACGCCTCAATATGTTTAGGTGTCGAGCCACAACATCCGCCTACAAGTCTTACGCCGGCTTCAACAAGCTCTCTGCCATATCCGGCAAATTGTTCGGGAGTCATAGGATACTTGGTTTTTCCGTCAATAAACTCCGGTAATCCGTTATTTGGCTTTGCAAAAACAGGAACCTTGGCATATCTTAACATACGCTTGATAAAAGGAACCATCTCTTTAGGACCTGTGGAACAATTGATACCGACTGCATCAACACCGAGTGATTGAAGAACTACAACAGCTGCTTCGGGAGTTGCTCCATAAAGGGTTTTGCCGTCTTCATTAAAGCTTAGACTTACCATAACAGGAAGGTCACAAACCTCTTTTATCGCTATAACAGCAGCTCTTGATTCTGCTAAACTCATCATGGTTTCGACTATAAACAAATCAACACCGGCATTATATAATATTTCAGCCTGCTCCTTATATACGTCTACAAGCTCCTCAAATTCCATATCACCGATAGGCATAAGCTGTTTACCGGTCATGGTTAAATCTCCGGCAACATATCCTCTCATACCTTCAAGACTTATTGCTTTTTTTGACAGTTCAACAAGCTTTGTATTTATTTCAACAATCCTGTCAGCAAGTCCGTATTCGGCAAGTTTAATTCGATTTCCTGTAAATGTAGGAGCAAGTAATATATTACTTCCTGCCTTTATATAGCTTCTCTGAAGTTCAAGAAGATGCTTTGGATTATCCAAAATCCACTGTTCGGGACATACACCCATAGGCATGCCCTTTTCAAATAGATTGGTTCCTGTTGCACCGTCCAAAATCACTATTCTTTGTTCAACCAGTTTTTTAAATAATTCCCTTTTCATGGTATTCTTCTTATAAACTCCTTAACAAGCTTTGTAAATTTATCAGAAATCATATCTGCTGTTTTCTTAACCTCTTCATGACTTAACTTAGTATCACTAAGACCTGCAGCCATATTGGTTATACATGAAATGCCTGCTACATGCATATTCATATGCTTTGCAGCCATTGCCTCACAGGCAGTGCTCATTCCAACTGCATCAGCTCCCAAAAGTCCAAACATTTTTATCTCTGCAGGTGTCTCGTAATTAGGACCTGTGGTTTGAAGATAAACGCCGTCCGTAACCTCTATATCAAGATCAGATGAAACCTCATGTATAAGCTTTACTAAATCTTCATCATATACATTTGACATATCAGGAAATCTGACACCCAGTGAATCTATATTTTTGCCAATAAGCGGCGAACGAACAAATGAAGTTATATGATCGGTAATAGCCATAAGTGTTCCGGGTTTAAAGCTTTTGTTTATTCCGCCGGCAGCATTTGTAACAATCAGTGTTTCGGCACCTGCAAGCTTCATAAGCCTAATTGGCATAACTACCTTTTCGATAGGATATCCTTCATAAAAATGAACTCTGCCCTTCATAGCAATTATTTGTTTATCATAAAGTCTGCCAATTATATATTTTCCCTCATGTCCTGAAACCGTAGACACCGGAAATCCGGGTATATCCTTATAATCTATAATCGTTTTATCCTCTATATGATCAGCAAAATCTCCAAGACCGGAACCGAGAACAAGAGCTATTTCAGGTTTTATTTTAATCTTTGAAGCGATATTTTCATAAGCTTCATATAATTCTTTTTCATTATTTGTCAAATTTGATACCCCTCATTATGTGTAAATAAAAAGTAAAATAATAGTATTACTAAAATAAATTCTTATAAATGAATCAATTTAAATATGTGACTTCATCCTCCCAGTAGCATACAACCGGCATACCCTTTTCAACAAGGTCAAAAATCTCTGCGGCTGCATCCAAAGGAAGATTTATACAACCATGTGAACCGTCATATTTGTAATAGTCTTCACCAAATTTTGATTTCCAGGTTGCATCATGCATTCCTATTCCACCATTAAAAGGCATCCAATAAGCAACAGGAGTCTCATATCCCGGACCTCTTAAAATGGCATGCTGTTGTGTATAGGTGATTGGATAAACTCCACCCGGAGTTCCCATACCCCTGCTTTCATTTCCGGATACGCAAAGGGTATCATATACAACCTTTCCGTCTCTGATTATATATACATGCTGGTCTGTCAGATCGATTTCAACATAATTGTCACCGATATCATTCAAATCTGACAGGGTATAACCTTCAACCAGACAAACAGGCGTTTTAACAAAATCCCTTTGCTTTAAAATTTCCGCATAGAGCTCCTCACCTTCAGCTTCTCCGTCAATCTGCCAGCCATAATATCCGCCGCTTATTAAAATGTGCTTATTGTCATGTGTATAAAATTCTCTATCCTTATGATAAGTGGTAAATTCTTCAGCAAATTTTTGAGCATAAAGCTTTACGTTTGTCTCACTGATTTTGACATTTCCCGTACTGTCGATATAAGCCATTTTAGTAAGCTCTTCTTTTGGAATCTGATATAAATAGCCGCCAAAATCATATTCGGCCTTTATATCAAGATAATCCTCTGCTCTTTTTACTGTCTGACGAATCGGTTCCGAATCTGCAGTTATGTCAGCAACCTTATAACAGCCATCCTTGTCTATATCAACCTCTTCAGAGTAATCGGCTATAGCTTTTTCAAAGGACTCTTTAACAAGTTCTTTATCAAGAACAGTACCGTCAGTTTCATTTATCAGTTTAACTTCACCATCTTCAAGTCTTACATAGGCATCCTCAGGCTCAATCATATTTTCTCTTTTAAGATAATCAAGATTATTAAGATAATTATCTAAAGCTGCTTCTTCATAATCCAAGCTATAACCTACATCATACTTACTGTCTTCAAAGAAATATACAAACCATAAGAAAGGATTTTGTTCTTTTTTTATACTTTTAATGCTTTTATCAAGCTTTGCCGTTGCACCGATATCCTCCGGCTTCATGGTTATACTGCCATTTCTAAAATCAGCGGTAAGCTTATAGCTGTCAGCCTCGTCCTGAATCAACTTGTCCGCTTCTTTAACACTTTTATATGACACATCATGACCGTTAATCTTTGAGTTACCGACAAAATAATTAGAACAATATATTACACCGGCAAAGTAAATGAGAATTACAGAAGCCAGTAAGGCAATTCCGATTCTTTTATGTCTTTTCTTTTTATTTTTATACGCCTCAACACTCGGGTCAACAAAAGGAATCAAAGAAATTTCAGACTTATCATCTTTATTTGAAGCATCATCTTTTGATTTAGTGTCATCTTTATCTGGTTCAGCAAGCTCTGAATTATCTTCAATTTTCTTATCAATTTCAGATGCTTCATTATCAGATGATTCGTTATCAGTTGATTTTTTATTATCATTTATTTCATCAACAATTTCATTCATTACCTTCTCTTTTAATGCTTTATCTTTTTCAGCATTATTTTGAGCTTCAGTAATAGAATCTTCATCTTTTGAAATGTTTTTTTCTTCAGTGATATTTTCCATCTCCGATTAATAAGCAGGAAAAACCTGCATATATCCTTTCATATTTTTCCTCAAATGATATGTATAATAAGTCACTGTGATTAATAATATATTAAATAATGATATTTTTCAATATAAAAATTATCAAAAAACACATTTTATGGTATGCTTTTATTTTATAACACACATTATGTTGTATCGAAAGATGTTTGAAATATAAACTATATACATGATTTAATACACAAACTAAAGTGCGATTTATTAATCAAATTCAATCACTATTATCTCCGGTATGTTGTTTATTCTTAATTTAACAGAGTGAGAACCTAATCCGTTTGATAATAGCATGGTTGAATTATCTTTATTATATTCACCATAATCAAAATGCGGAAATAATTTGGGCTTTGGAGATATAACGCCTCCTATAAACGGAAGACTTACCATACCGCCATGTACATGACCTGATAATATCAAATCAGCACCCCACTTTGTATAACTTGTAAAATAATCAGGATTATGAGCAATTAATATATTGAATTCATTCGGATTGGTTTTTCCTAACATATTAACAATTTCATTTTCAGTAAGATTAATATTTGCAAACCTCTGATAATAAGAAAGGTCAATATCAAGTCCATATATATTTATGCTTCGATTACCATAGGTAACAGAATATTTTTTATTATCCATATAATATAGTTTATGCTTACCCTTATAGCTTGAAATTATATTATAGTATTTCTCCCAATCAGCTTTTAAAGGCTCACTTTCAATCATTCTTTTTTCGTGATTTCCCACACCGTAATATACATCAGAAATATCAAGCAGCTTTGCGATAAAGGAGGCGGTCTTAAGATTTAATTCACTGTTTTTTGAGTTTGCCACAGGCATATCTCCGGCTAGAATAATAAAATCCGGTTTCAGCTCTTTAATTTTTTTATATAAAACCTCATTATCATTTCCATAAAAAGTATTATGTAAATCCGAAAAAACAATTATTCTTTTATTTTTAAAAGTATCGGGAATTTTATCATTTGTAAGCTTATATGTTGTTAATTTAAAATTCTTATGTTCCCTGTTACTTTCTAAAATAACACTTGCAATAAAAATAATTAATATTATAAAAATGTACAACAAAACCTTCAAAGTCTTTCCTCCGAATTGATATAAATTAATATCAAATGAATAAACATTGTGACTATTGTATCATAAGTGCCTTCTCAAATAAACCCTTAAGACTTTGCATAT
Source organism: uncultured Lachnospiraceae bacterium (assembly GCA_902762955.1). Taxonomy (GTDB): domain Bacteria; phylum Bacillota; class Clostridia; order Lachnospirales; family Lachnospiraceae; genus Coprococcus_C. The sequence goes on along the minus strand of CACWQH010000021.1, from coordinate 23,272 downwards.
ATGATAATTTTTTTATATTCTCGGCAGCATAAATGTATTCTTCATGAATTACATTTCCGTCGTACGAGTATTGAACAACGCCTATGACATCACCTTCGTAAATCGGTGCTTCAAGATCATTATATAATACAATTTCTTTTATTACCATTTCCGGTTTTTGTTCTATAAGAACAAATTGATTCCCTGTAATCTGTTCATAAGCAACATTATCCTTCGTACCGTTTGATACAGGAATCTTTAAATCCGCCGGTAAGGTTTCTGTATCATTATATATACTACATTTGGCAAAACCGTAATCCAAAAGCTTACCTGCTTCACTGTTTCTTATTTCTTTTGTATCCGCTCCCATTATAACAGCTATAAGCTCAATACCATTTCTTTCGGCTGTTGCTGACATACAGTATTTCGCCTGAGAGGTATATCCTGTTTTAAGACCGGTAGCTCCGGTATACTGATTAAGGAATTTATTGGTATTGGCAAGATCAAACTGACTTTCACCACGTCTTGTTCTATGTACAATAGAATCCATCCATATAGTTGAGTAATTTCTAATTTCAGGGTGTTTGGTAATAAGCTCTCTCGACATAAGTGCTATATCTCTTGCAGTTGTTAGATGGGCTTCATGTTCAAGACCGCAGGCATTGGCAAAATTGGTATTGTTCATACCGAGCTCCTTTGCTCTTTCATTCATCATGGCGACAAATGCCTCTTCACTTCCTGCTATATGTTCTGCCATGGCAACTGCGGCATCATTACCGGATGCAACCTCTATACATTTAATCATATCATTTACAGTCTGCTCTTCTCCTGCTTCAAAAAAGCACTGTGATCCTCCCATAGATGCGGCATGTTCCGAAACAGTTACAGTATCATCAAGTGTCATGCTGCCATCTTCTAATGCTTCAAAGATAAGTAAAAGCGTCATTATCTTGGTTACAGACGCAGGTCTTAACATCTCATCAGCATTTTTTTCATATAAAATACGGCCTGTGCTTGCTTCCATAAGTATAGCAGACTTCGACTGAAGGGATAAAATGTCACTGCTATCTTGTGCAGCATCCTCATACTCTTCGGCATATGTAACAATATTATTAAATATGATAATGATTACGGTCAATAACACCAACAGCCTTTTTTTAATAATTTTCATATAAATTTATTCCCTTTATTTTTTTCTATAATTAGTATATTATATTAAAGTTGAAAAAAATTATGATAAAAGACTTGACTTTTACACTTTAATCCATTAAACTGCAAAAGTAATCTTTGGAAGATACTTAAAATGAAGAACATAAGGAGATGTTATTATGAGTATTAAGCTTGTTAAAAAATTACCTACCGAGGAAGAATTAAAGGCGTTGCTTCCCCTTGACGAAGATCTTGCAAAAATCAAAAAAGAAAGAGATGAGGAAATAAAGAAAATATTTGACGGTCGTTCGGATAAGTTCTTATTTGTAATCGGCCCCTGCTCTGCTGACAGCGAAGAGCCTGTTATGGAATATCTTAACAGACTTGCCGAGCTTCAAAAGGAGGTATCAGACAAGATACTTGTAATACCAAGAATATATACAGGTAAACCAAGAACCACCGGTGCAGGTTATAAAGGTATGGTTCACCAGCCTAATCCCGAAAAAGAAACCGATATGGCGGAAGGTCTTATAGCTATCAGAAAGCTTCACCTTCGCTGTATCAAGGAAACAGGTATGGCAGGCGCAGACGAAATGCTCTATGCTGAGAATACACATTATGTAGATGACCTTATAGCATATCATGCCATAGGTGCAAGAAGTGTTGAGGATCAGATTCACAGACTTACTGCCAGCGGAATTGATGTCCCTGTCGGAATGAAAAACCCAACCAGTGGTGATTTAACCGTTATGATGAACTCCTGTCTTGCAGGACAGACCAGCCACATCTATATGTACAAGGGATATCAGGCTGAAACCTCGGGAAATCCTTATACACATTGTATATTAAGAGGTGGCCTTGATAAGTACGGAACCACTGTTCCAAATTATCATTATGACGATTTACTTAGACTCGTAGATGCATACAGCAAATTTGATCTTAAAAATCCTGCCTGCATAGTTGATGCAAACCACAACAATTCAGGTAAAAAATGGGCTGAACAGCCACGTATAGTAAAAGAGGTGCTTCACTCCTGCCGTCACAACGATGATATCAAAAAGCTGGTCAAGGGTGTAATGGTTGAGAGCTACCTCGAAGACGGAAACCAGCCTATCGGAGGTGGCTGCTACGGTAAATCCATCACAGACCCATGCCTTGGATGGGACAAGACGAGAAAGCTTCTTCTTGATGTAGCAGAACTTCTTTAGTCTTTTATGAATGAAAATTCTCCGTATCACTTATGTTCTAATATGAATATAATAAGTTAATAATATGTTGTGCGGGGATTTTTATGTGTGGAATTGCCGGATTTTTCAATCCTAAGCAGGATTTTAGCGATAATCCGAAAGCTAATATAAAGATTCTTACCAATATGATAAAAACAATGAAAATGCGTGGGCCGGATGATGATGGATATGCTGTTATAAAGCACTGCTGCTTCGCTCATACAAGACTTTCCATTATTGATTTGGCAGATGGCAGGCAGCCCATGAAGGTTACAAATCAGGGCAATAATTATCATATTATTTTTAATGGTGAAATATATAATCATCCTGAGATAAAGGATGAGCTTATGAGTCTCGGATATGTGTTTTATACCAAATCCGATACCGAAATTATCGCCAATGCTTTTATTTATTGGGGTGCGGCATTTGTCAAAAAGCTTAATGGTATATTTGCCATAGCGATATATGATGAAACAAGAAATATGCTTTATCTTTTTAGGGATCATTTTGGTATCAAGCCACTTTATTTTACAAGGCTTGGTGATACAACTGTTTTTTCTTCAAGGATTGATACCCTCTTTGAATACCCTCGTATTCGTCCTGCTCTTGATATAAGCGGATTTAATGAAATATTTACCATAGGTCCGGCAAAAACCTATGGACATGGTGTATTTGCCAATATTAAAGAGGTTCTTCCGGGTGAATATATTGTTATTACACCTGATACTTTTAGCAGGAAGATGTATTATAAAATCGAAAGTAAGCCTCATACCGACAGCTATGAGGAAACTATCGAAAAGACCGCTTTTCTTGTTGAAGACAGTATTAAAAAACAGATGATTTCAGATGTTCCTATATGTACTTTTTTATCAGGCGGCATTGATTCATCCCTGGTAAGTTCGGTTTGCGCAAAACATCTTAAAGAAGGCGAAAAGCTTACTACCTACTCCTTTGATTTTGAGGAAAATGATATACATTTCAAGTCAAACAGCTTTCAGCCGACACAGGACAGACCTTATGTTGACATCATGAAGGATTATCTTCATACAGACCATATATATCTTTCGTGTAAATATGAAACTCTGGCTGACCTTCTGTTTCCATCTGTAGACTCAAGGTGTCTGCCAACCATGGCGGACGTCGATTCATCACTTCTTTACTTCTGCAGCGAGGTTGCAAAGAACCACAAGGTTGCTCTTACCGGTGAATGTGCAGATGAAATCTTTGGCGGCTATCCTTGGTTCCATAAGGAGGAAATGATTAAGGCTAATACCTTCCCTTGGATGAGAGATATTTCCTTTAGGAAGTCCCTTCTTAATCCGGAATTTGCCGCTGTTCTTCATATGGAGCAATATATTGCAAATGCATATGAGAAATCAATATCAGAGATAGACATAATTCCATCGGAAAATGAAACAGAAACCAGCAGACGCCGTATATCCTATCTTAATATCAGATGGTTTATGCAGACTCTGCTTGACCGTATGGACAGAACCTCCATGCATAGCGGTCTTGAAGCAAGAGTTCCGTTTGCCGACCATCGTATCGTCGATTATGTATTTAATATTCCTTGGGAAATGAAAGCCAAGGACGGAATTCCTAAAAATCTCCTTCGTCAGGCATCTGTAAGATTTTTACCTGATGAGGTTTTAAACCGTCCAAAGAATCCATATCCTAAGACCTATCATCCAAAATATGAGGAGATACTTGTTAAACGGCTTAAAGAAGTCATCAATGATACCTCATCACCGCTTCGCTCCTACCTTAATCTTCCGGTTGTCAACAAGTTCCTTGACTCACCTAAAGAATACGGAAAGCCATGGTACGGGCAGCTTATGGCAGGCCCACAGATGGTGGCGTATCTCTTACAGATTGATTATTGGATGAAGAAATATAGTTTGTCACTTTAAAAGTTAATTATTATAAATAGATGAGCAGGAACAATTTTTGCTCCTGCTCATCTTATAGGTTATTAATTATTCTTCGGGAGCTCAATTTCTAGTGCCCCAATATAAAATATATTCTATGCTCATACATATAAAAGCGGCTAGTTGTATCCCAGCCGCCTTTTAACATATTAATTCTATCTCAAAATCACCGGTTGAATCTGCTCTTTTTCCATCGCTGCTTCAACCGTATCTTTTATTTTTTCTACATCCGCAATCATCGAATTAGGCTTCTTTATATAATCATCCTGACCAAATGGTACGAAATATATATTTTTCATTATCATAAGCTTACCTATGTTTTGCAGATTAATTCCAAGCGCATCATTGGTTGATATAGATATTACTAAAGGTCTGTTGTTTCTAAGATGAGCCTTGGCAGCCATTAGTACAGGCGTGTCGGTTATGCCGTTAGCAAGCTTTGCCATGGTATTACCTGTACATGGTGCTATTACAAGTACATCAAAGAGCTTATTTGGACCGATGGCTTCAGCCTGCTGTATGGTTGACATTCCCTCTTTTCCTGTTATGGTCTTTACTTCATCCAAAAAATCCTTTGCCTTTGCAAATCGTGTATCCATATTATGTGCATTAAATGAAAAAATCGGTGTAACATCTGCACCTTCATCCTTAAGAACTTTTATTTGTGATTTAATTTTATCAAAAGTACAAAATGATCCGGTTATTGCAAATCCGATATTGCACTCTGATAATTTCATAATAATAACCCCTTTTATTTAGTACGTAATAAGGTTATCTAAGATTGATATCATATATAATTGTTTCGGCTATTGCCTTTCCTGCTTCTACAGGGAATTCCTTACCCGGTATACCGAGGTACTGTTTTGCAAAGATATTATTTTCATTGCAAAATGAATAGTCTATACCGCCATCACCTGATGCTATATCAAAAAATTTTGTATCATGATTAAAATGCTTCAAAAGCCTTTCATCAAATATCATAGCAGGAATTGTATTAAACACAACGCTTATGTTATTTAAATCATAACTATATACATTATTTAAATCTATAAATCCATAACCGTTACTTTCTATTTCACTTTTTAACTCCTTACGTCTAACAAGCACGTCAACCTTTGCGTTGATATTTTCATCCGTCAATGCCTTTGCCAGAGCTTTTCCGCAAAAACCATAACCGGCAACAAGACATCTTTTTTCGGATCTAATTATATCGGCATTATCAGAGCTGTCAAGAATTGCGCCATACGAAAGTGCACATTTTATAATTCCTTTAGCAGTAAGGATGGCATTTTTTTTGGTAAGCTCATCTATCTTAAGATAATCCACATATTCAATCTGCATTAGTTCACATTGATGCTTAAGACGGTTTGACATAGCTCCTGCATATAAAAACTGACCGTATTCAAGATAAGGTATAATACGTCTTGTCATTTTCTCGTCAGCCGGTGGAGCTAAAACAATCATGGACCTGTTATTTATATATTTTTCCTCCCTATACACATCAAATCCAAGTGTATAAAGCTCCTCGGCTGCATAATCCATTCTTTTATCATCGCCGATAACACATATATTGCTGATATCCAAATCTTATACCCCCTAACGATACTCTATTATATTCCTTACATTAAAAAATGTGATATAACCCTATTAAAATAATACCTGTAATTGACTTTTTTTATATCCTCTTTGATATATATATTAAAGCTTTTTTCAGGCTCATCATTTATAAATACAATAACGCTTCCGCAGATGTTTCCTTTCTCAACCGGTGCATCAAAGACATCAGGCAGATTTACCTCATAGCTTACCTTGTCATCATTCGATAAAAGCAGATTAAATTCATCATCGACATATAAATCGACTTCGTCATTTTCTATTCCGTTTTTAACTTTAACAGATTGTAAAGGATATGTTCTGTCGAAAATGCACCTTTTATCATAATTTTCAAAGCCAAAATTTAAAAGTTTTTTCGTGTCCTGCCATTTATATGTCTTATTATTTGGCCAACCACAGCCAAGCAGTGCTACTATAAGAGTTTTATCATCCTTAGTCACAGCACACACATAGCAGTAACCTGCATCACCTGTAAAACCTGTTTTTCCGGCAACAACTCCCTGCATCATATCTAAAAATGCATTCTTATTATTTACGGTAAAGCTTCTTTTACCGCTGTAGTCAGTAAATGAATAACTTCTTGTCTGACATATATTTATAAATTCATCCTTCTTTGGCGAATCCTTTATACAATATTTCATGATAAGGGCAAGCTCCTTTGCGGTAGTATGGTGTGCTCCTTTATCATCTGATGAATCAAGTCCGTTAGGAGTTATAAAATATGTATCAGAAAGTCCGAGTTCAGCTGCTTTTTGATTCATCATATCGGCAAATCCGCCTACATCACCACCTATATGTTCCGCTATCGCAACTGCCGAATCATTATGACTTTCAAGCATCATAGAATAGATTAAATCCTCCAATCTATACTGTTCTCCCTCATTTATTCCAAGCTGGACATCCGGCATCTTGGAAGCATATGAGCTTACATCAACTATGTCATCCATATTTCCGTATTCAAGAGCTATTATTAATGTCATAATTTTTGTTGTACTTGCCATCGCCCTTCCCGTATCTTCATCTTTACCGTATAAAACCCTTCCGGTATCCCCGTCAATCAATACAGCAGACAGAGAATATAAAGACAATTCCTCCTTTGCCGATACATTGATATGAGTATAAGAAATATTAGTTAAAATTAAGATCATAGTTAAAATATATACAATACACCTTTTCATAAATATCTCCTAAAAACATATATTATCAGTATATTTTGTAAAAACTGATATTAGAATTAATTCGTTAATATATCATGATTTTTGATTTATTGATTATCGAAAAATAATGTAAGTATTTATTAAGAATTAAATTGAAATTATGTTATTTATCCTGTATAATTATTGTATTAATTTTACAAGGATGTAAACGGTTCGGTGATGATTGACTTTACATGAACCCAGTTGAAACGGAGAACGATTACGCATGAAGACATTATTTGCATCAGATTTAAGAGAAGGTATGGTAACTGCTGCTGATACCTATACGGATCAGGGCTATCTTGTTGTACCAAAGGATACGGTACTTACCAAAAACCTTATTACCAGAATTATAAACAATAACGTACTGACTGTGGAGATAACCGGCGAGGATATTGTTACAGCAAAAAAGCCTGCCGAAGAAGACAACAAACTCATGCTGACCGGTGAATTTATAGATATATCAAAGTCTGTAGACACTACCACCAAGCAGTACCAGATGTTCAAAAAAGCATATGATAGCAACATAGAAAACTTAAGTGATAAAATCAATGACGTGGTACATAAAAATGCACCTATAGATGTTGATGATATGCTTGAAAATACTCTTGAGATAGTTAAGTCAACAAACTCTCCTCTCAGTATATTTACAATGCTTTCAACACTTAAAAATTATGATGATTCAACCTTTAACCATTCATTAAATGTATCTCTTATATGCAATATATTCGGACATTGGTTAAACTTAAGTGAAAAGGATATCGAGTTGGTAACCGCCTGCGGTCTCTTCCATGATATCGGAAAGCTGCTTATACCACAGGAAATCATAAAAAAACCGGGCAAACTCACTGACGAGGAATTTGCCATAGTAAAAACCCATCCTAAAAAGGGTTATGATCTTTTAAAGACTAAAAATGTTGACCCACACATTCAGATGGCCGCACTTATGCACCATGAAAAATGTGACGGTTCAGGATATCCTATGAGACTTACAGGTGATAAAATAGACTGGTGTGCTAAGATAGTCACCATTGCAGATATATATGAAGCTATGACTGCAAAGCGTGTATATCGTGGACCGTTAAGTCCGTTTAAGGTAATCAGCATGTTCGAAGATGACGGTTTAAAGAAATATGAACCGCACTACATACTCACCTTCCTTGAACATGTCGTAAACAGCTATGTAAATTGTCGTGTTAAGTTAAGCAACGGTGCCGAAGGAGACGTAATCTTTATAAACAAGGTAAACCTCTCCAAGCCGCTTATTAAAACTGCCGACAACAACTTCATAGACCTATCAAAATCAAATGGAATATCTATAGAGAGTATACTTTAAATAATATTTAAAAAGTTCTTATAGGAGACAAGGGACGGTTCTCTGTCTCCTTTATTTTAATACTATGGAGACAGAGAACCGTCCCCTGTCTCCTTATGTCTCAACTTTTATATTTACTTCTTCCATCGCCTGTTGTCTGAAGTCTTCGATTTTATCAGGTGATATAACCGGAAGGTCATCCATGGACTGAACTCCGAAGCTTCGTAGGAAATCTTCCGTTGTTCCGAAGAGAATCGGTCTTCCTATGGCATCAAGTCTTCCAACCTCGGTTATAAGATTGTATTCTACAAGCTTATTAATTGCATGTACGCAGGATACTCCACGTATGGCTTCGATTTCCTGTCTGGTTATCGGCTGCTTATAAGCAACTATCGAAAGCGTTTCCATAAGTGTGTCGGTTAGCGTATGCTTTTTAGGCATATTAACAAGCTTTGATAAAACATCATAATATTCATTTTTTGTACAAAGCTGATAGGAATCCTCAAGCTTTACGAGCTTTATGCCTCTATCCTCTGCTTCATACTTATCCATCATATTGTTTAAAACCTTTTCAAGGGTTGGTTCATCAACCTCTAAAGCCTTTGCAAGATCTTTTATCGGAACGGCCTCACCCATTGAAAATAAAATCGCTTCAATGGCACCTTCAAGCTTATTTATACTTTCCTCCATAAGTCCTCCTACTTTTAATCCATCTCAAGTGAATCAATGATTATATCGCCGAAAAGTCCATCCTGCTTTATTGCGATATGTCCTACCTTCATTAGCTCTAGTATTGCAAGAAATGTGACAATAATACTTTGCTTTGAACGTCCTGTTTCAAGAAGTGTTCTGAAATTAATACCCTTTAAGCCCTTTATGGATGCTCTGATTTCAAGCATCTTATCTTCAATATTAACCTCTTCCTTTTCGATTGTACCGAATTTACTTCTGATAGGGTCTACTCTGTCAACGGTACGCTTCATAACCTCATTAAATATAGCATTTAACTGGGCAAGCGTAGTATCACCTATAACCTCGGCAGGATCAATTTCTTCTTTGAAATTTTTAACCTCATCCGGAATGGAAGGTGCCTTGTAATAATTTTTAAATGCATCCAGTTCCATATCCTTAAGCTCATAAGATGCATATTTGTACATCTTATATTCAAGAAGTCTTCTGACAAGCTCGGAACGAGGATCCTCCTCCTCTTCTTCCTCCTCATGCTTTGGAAGAAGCATCTTGGCTTTTATACTAAGCAGAGTTCCTGCCATAACCAAAAACTCACTCATTACATCAAGGTTTTCCTCTTCCATCCTTGCAACATAATCAAGATACTGCTCTGTTATGTCAGCTATAGGTATGTCAAAAATATTAAATTTATTTTTTTCAATCAAATGCAGTAAAAGGTCTAACGGACCTTCAAACTCATTTATCTTATATTCCGGCTTTTCTATCATAACATATCCTTCGCAGCTTAAAATATACTAAAGCATTATAACCCTTTTTAAATAATAATGCAAACCATTCCGCCATTTGAATCATTAACTATTTTCTCCATGGTATCCTGGAGCTTCTGCTGGCTTTCCTGATTTATCTTATTAATTTTTGAGGTTAAACCGTCCTCCACCAGCTGACGTATGGTTTTGCCAAATATATTGACACTCCATATATCGTTATCTTCCATTCCATCACTGTTAATATAATTAATCAGATCCTTAGCCTGCTCCTCCGAACCGACAATCGGTGCAATTTCTGTTGTTATATTGGCTTTAATAAGATGAATGGATGGAGCCTGAGCCTTGATTTTGACACCGTACTTGTTACCTGAACGTATAAGCTCAGGAGAATCAAGAGTTATCTCATCCTTTTCAGGGGTTACGGAGCCGTATCCTGTCTTTAAGGATTGAGCAAGCGCCGTACTCACCTTATTGCAGCTTTGCTTAGTATCGGCAAGCTCCTTTAATTCCTTCATAAACTCATATTCATTTTGAATTTTGCTGCCAAGCATATCGGATATCATATCATAATAATACTTATCATAGAGCTTTATACCGATATTTACATTACCATCAGCAAGGTTTATGTTGTTCATATCTATTTTTTCGATATATTCATCCGAATTAAGCTTAAGATTGTTTACATCTCTCATATAGTAAATATTGGAAAATGCATCCTTTGCAAGCGATATCAGATAATTTTTTATTTCATTTTCATTATCAAGAGCTTCAACCCATTTTGGAATATTGAAATTAACCGCTGTAACAGGAAATTCCATGAGAAGACATTCAAATATCCTGTTTATATCATCAGCACTTAATTTATCGCAATTTACGGTTATAACTGTTTTATTATAATTATCAGCAAGCTCATCTGCCATCATCAGAGTTTCTTCCGAACCCGGATGTCTTGAATTAAGAAGTATTACATATGGCTTACCCAATTTGTTAAGTTCAGTTATTGTCTTTTGCTCGGGTTCTATGTACGCATCTCTGTCAATATCGGTTATACTTCCGTCACTTGTTATAACTATGCCAACAGTTGAATGGTCCCTTATAACCTTTTTAGTTCCAAGCTCTGCAGCCTCCGTAAAAGGTATATCATAATCAAACCAAGGTGTCGTGACAAGTCGTTCCTTGCCATCCTCCTCGTGACCTTCGGCGCCTTCAACCATATAACCTACACAGTCTATCATTCTAACCTTAAGATTAACCTCATCTCCTACGGTTATATCAACTGCATCCTTTGGAATAAATTTGGGTTCAGTTGTCATAACAGTTTTTCCCGCTGCTGATTGAGGCAGCTCATCCTTTGCTCTGACACGGTTATTTTCCTCATCTATTGCAGGAATGACCAGCATCTCCATAAATCTTTTTATAAAGGTTGATTTACCTGTTCTGACAGGTCCGACAACACCTATGTATATCTCTCCGTTTGTCCTTTTTTCTATATCTTTATAGATATCCATAAAATTACCCCCAGTTTTCAATTCCATTATTTAATATATATGTCATGAAAATTGGAGGTATTCATTATTTCATTATTTTTTTTCAAATGTATTGTATCTGTAGAACTGAACTAATCTTTTAACATAATTCACATCACAATGTATTCCGTCTGACGAAGCTTCTTCAGGGAGATATCCGTTTTCATCGGCAACAGCCGAAGCTGAATCAAGATAGATTACATCCTTTCTGTCCTGACACATTTTAAGAAGCTCTTCATTGAACATATTAACCCTGTCCTGATTATATACATCACTCTTTTGAGATGAAGTTAAAGAAACAGGCAAAATACTTTGAACATAAATGATTGCATCCGGCTTAACAGACTTGATATAGTCGATAAATTTACTTAAATTTTCGGTAAAAATATCAGTATAAACCCAACCCAGCTCATTTACACCAAACATAAGATAATACGCATCATAATCAGTAACCTTTACAGCCTCGTAGCAGGTATAACCGCTTCCCATACCCGGTATTGATATAACCTTATCGGTTGAAAGCTTGTCAACGCTCAAACCCTTATAAGCAAATCCGTTTATATTAGGCAAACCGGAGTATAAAATCAATCCCTCGGTTCTGGAATCACCTATAAAACAAGCTCTGCTGAAATAAGTCAGATCCACGGGACCTTCAACCTTTTTATATAAGCTCTCATCATACCAGTTAGAAGGTACGACATCCTCTACCGGACCTAAAACTGTATCCGGAACCTCATAGCTCATATCCTTTACCATCGCATCAAGATCGGAGGTTGATATGGCATTACCCGAAAAATCCGGCAAATATGCATCAGCCTGATGAGTAATCATTATATTATAATCTATATATCCGACAGGCTTACTTCCTATATCCGCTGCAACCGTATATTTAACAATTCCGCCCTTTTTACCCTTACTTTTATCAGTAACCTTATAATATAAAATCTGGCAAAAGGAAACAGCTAAAACAGCAAAAAGGAAATATATAAATAACAATTGAAGCTTTCTTTTTATTCTATTCTTTTTAAACCTTTCACTAGAATATCTTCTGTAAGCCATATGACTTTTTTGCTCCTTTTATTTCCACTCCTGGGATAAAGATTCTGAAGTTCTCATACGGGTCAACAATGATTTTAAAGCATCCTTTGCAGTGAGGCTTCCAAATAACAGTTCATTTACCATAGAAACTATAGGCATTTCAACCTCGTATTTTTCACTAAGCTTAAGTGCTGCCTTTGCAGAATAAACTCCTTCAACAACCATCTTAACCTTGTCCATCGCTTCCTTGTAGGTCATTCCCTGTCCCATATAGTATCCTGCCATACGGTTTCGACTGTGGATGGATGAACAGGTAACAATCAAATCACCTATACCCGAAAGTCCGCCGAAGGTTTCAGCATCACCACCCATAGCAACACCAAGCTTTTTAATTTCCGCGATACCTCTTGTAATAAGTGCAGCCTTGGCATTGTCACCGCAGCCAAGTCCGTCGGATATACCTGCGGCAAGTGCGATAACATTTTTGAGTGCTCCGCCAAGCTCTATTCCAAGGACATCAGGACTGGTATATACTCTAAAATAATCAGACATAAATACATCCTGTACCAAAAGTGCATCTTCCTTATTTTCTGCACCTGCAACGACTGTTGTAGGAAGTCTCTTTCCAACCTCCTCTGCATGACTCGGACCGGATAATACAGCGGTTCTTGCGTGAGGAATTTCATCCATTATGACATCTGTAAGAACCATAAGAGTACTTTCTTCTATACCCTTTGACAAATTGACGATAAGCTGTCCCTCTCTTACATATGGTGCAATCGTTTTTGATGTACTTCTGACAAACGGTGACGGAACCACCATTACAAGAAGCTCCGCAAAATCAACAGCTTCCTTTGCATCATTTGTAAGCTTAAGTGAATCAGCGATTTTAACACCCGGAAGCTTGGTTCTATGCTCCCTTTCTTCCTCTAACATCTTTATCTCATCTTTGTCTATGGACCAAACCATAACATCATGACCATTATCTGTAAGCAGTACGGAAATTGCCGTTCCCCAACTTCCCGCACCTAAAATTGAAACCTTCATATGCTCTAAATATCCTCCTTTTTCTTCTCCCCAAGCTTTCTTTCTTCATGATTGATAAGTCTTTTTATATTTTCTCTGTGTCTGAATATTCCCATACAGGAAATAAATATTATTACAATAATGCTTTCTATCAGCATATTGTGTGAATTATCAAATCCAAAGCTGCCCTTTAAAGAAAAGACAGTATAATAAACTATTAAATAAAGCATAAGTATTATCGAACTAAGAGAAACATATCTTGTCAAAATTACCAGACCGAAAAATACACATAAACCAATCAGGAAAAACCATGGATTTAAAAAGCCTATAACACAGCCGCCTGTAACGGCAATTCCTTTTCCGCCTTTAAATCCAAGGTAAAACGGAAAATTATGCCCAAGTGCAGCACCGAGCATGGCATATGCAACAAATAAATTCACACCATCCGGATAAAAATTCATCATAATTGCTCTTACCAAAAGGGTTGCTGCCGCACCCTTTCCAAGATCAACGAAAAATGTAATTATTCCGGCTTTTTTTCCAAGAATTCTAAGTGCATTGGTAGTGCCTGCATTACCACTTCCGTGCTCTCTTATATCAATACCATTCAATCTTCCCAGTATGTATGAGGTCTGAATAAGACCAAATGCATAACCGATTATTATACTTGCCAATCTTGCGGCTAATCCTGCTAACATTATTTTTCTTTCCTCTCACGAATTAAAAATTTTAATGGTGTTCCCCTAAAACCAAAGGCTTCCCTTATCTTATTTTCAATATATCTTGTATATGAAAAATGCATAAGCTCCTTGTCATTTACAAATATTACAAAGGTAGGCGGCTTAACAGCAACCTGAGTTATATAGTAAAGTCTGAGTCTCTTACCCTTATCCGTTGGCGGTGGGTTAAGAGCAACCGCTTCGGCCATAATTTCATTTACTACTCCGGTTGCAATTCTAAGTGAATGATTTTCTATAACACTGTCAATCACTTCAAACAGCTTTGGAAGTCTCTGACCTGTTTCGGCAGATATAAATATCAGCTCTGCATAAGGCATATATGCAAGCTTTTCCCTTATTTCATTTGTGAATTTATATATTGTTTTGTCATCCTTTTCTATAGCATCCCATTTATTTACGGCAATTATCATACCTTTGCCTCTTTCATGGGCTATACCTGCAATTTTGGCATCTTGTTCGGTTACTCCTTCAACTGCATCTATAACCAGAACAGCCACATTACATCTTTCAACAGCGGATACTGTTCTTATGATACTATAGCGTTCTATCTCTTCTTTAATTTTATTTTTACGCCTTAAGCCCGCAGTATCGATAAATACATATTCGGTTCCGTTCCGTGTTATCGTTGTATCTATGGCATCTCTTGTAGTTCCCGCTATATCTGATACGATAACTCTGTCTTCTCCCAAAAGCTTATTGATTATTGATGATTTACCAACGTTAGGCTTACCGATTATTGCAATCCTTGGTCTTTCATCCTCATTCTCTTCAAGTGAGGATTCATCAAAATAACCAACTACAATATCAAGCATATCCCCGATTCCAAGCTGTGATGCTGCCGATATAGGAACCGGATCTCCTATACCAAGATTATAAAACTCATAGACATCAGGCATAAATTTTTCAAAGCTGTCAACCTTATTTACAACCAAAACCACCGGCTTATGTGAACGCCTGAGCATATCTGCAACCTTACCGTCCGCATCCACAAGGCCCTGTCTTACATCTGTTATAAATACAATAACATCCGCTGTTTCTATCGCGATTTCAGCCTGTTCACGCATGCTCTTTAATATGATATCATTGCTTTCAGGCTCGATACCGCCTGTATCAACTATTGTAAAATTATAATTAAGCCAGCTTACATCGGCATATATTCTGTCTCTTGTAACACCCGGTGTGTCTTGAACTATGGAGATTTTATCTCCCGCCAGGGCATTAAAAAGAGTTGACTTACCAACATTTGGTCTGCCAACTATGGCAACTACCGGTCTGCTCATATCTTCTCTCCGTTTCTGTTCTATTTAAAATCAAGTATTTTCTCAATAAAATCCATACCTTCTGATTGTACAATAATCACCGGAACTTGTAAAGCATTTTGAAGCTCGTCCAATGTGACATCATCAAGGAAGATATCCTCATCAGCTTTAAGTGTATTTGACGGCAAAAATAAAGCATCGCCCAAATCCTTATCCTTTAACTGACTTATTATATCTCCACCTGTCAAAAGACCTGTAACTGTTATCTTTTCACCAAAAAAATTATTGATTATCTTGAAAGTATTTATTTTGACCTTTGGAAATGCTTTTTTAACAATATCCATCCCCTGACAAAACAACGGATATGCAAGTACACCGGATATAGTTGAAATATTAAGCTTTTTATCCGAAGGTTTTTTATGGCTTTTTAAATAGTCCTCCACCGAAGATGAAAGCTCATTTAAAAAAAGTCTTGTCATTCCGACACCGTTTTCCAGTTGGATATATCCGTCATAATTATCCTCATCAGGAATTTCATAGCCTGCATTTATATACCATTCATCACTTGCATGAACAAAATGATATCCAAATTTTTCCATAGCAAGCTTTTGATACTTATGAATTATATCTATAACAGCCTTGGCATCTTCCTCATTAAAAGGTTCAAGCTTATAAAGGCCCTCCCGATATTTTGTTAAACCGACAGGAACAACAGAAAGGCTCTGGATTACCGGAGCATACTCCATCAAATCACTTATTGTCTTTTCAAGCTCCTTTCCGTCATTTATACCCTTGCATAAAACAATCTGTGCATTCATCGGTATTCCAGCCTTATAAAGCATGTCCATATATGTAAGAAGCCTTCCTGCAAATCTGTTATGCAGCATCTCACATCTAAGCTTTTCGTTGGTCGTATGCACAGAAATATTAATTGGTGCGAGCTTATATTCAATTATTCTTTCGATATCCTTTTCCAGTAAATTTGTTAATGTAACATAGTTACCCTGCAAAAAAGAAAGTCTTGTATCATCATCCTTAAAATATATTGTCTCACGCATACCAGGAGGATTCTGGTCGATAAAGCAAAAGACACATTTATTGTGACAGCTTTTATAGCTGTCCATAAGTGATTCTCCAAAGCTAAGACCAAGGTCTTCATCCGCATCCTTTTCAACCTCGAGTAACCATTCCTCACCATCTGCCTTTTCAATTAAAACCTCAAGATATTCATCCTCAACAAGATAATGATAATCAAATATATCCTTTATTTCTTTGTCGTTAATTGAAATGAGGAAATCACCTTCTTCTATCTCAAGCTCAGCAGCTATGCTTTCTTCCTCAACACCGCAAATTAAATGTTTTTTCATTTTTATATTACCGTTTATTCCTTAAGCATAATAACAGCAGCAAGGTTTCCGCGTTTTCCGTTGCTTGCTCTGTGTGAATATAATATATTATTGTTGCAGCAGGTACACAAATCAGGCATAGCGATATTTTTTTCCAAAATACCGGCATTCATAAGATTTATCTTACATGCCAGATGTAAATCCAGCTGATATTTACCGTCCTGCTTTTCTTCAACAATCTGTTTATATTCTTCTTCATTAAAGCCTTCTTTAACTCTGTCAATTACAACATCATCAACTTCATAGCAACTTTTGCATATTGATGGTCCTATTGCACATATAATATCAGATGGATTGGAATTATACACCTCTTGCATTGTCTGTACCATCCTGCCGGCAATATTGCTTACCGTTCCCTTCCAGCCCGAATGTACCAAGCCTATAACATTATTAACCTTATCATAATAATATATAGGAACACAATCAGCATAAAAGGTCATAAGAGGTATATTAGGAAGATTTGTAACCAAGCCATCGACCTCTTTAATATCACTTACCTTTATCATTCCCTTTCCGGCATCCTCTTCACTGTCAATTACTCTGATATTGGTTCCGTGTACCTGATTGGAAAAAACAAGTCTTTCTATGTCATATCCTACAGCTTTTGCAAATCTTTTATGATTTTCTATAACATTATCAGCATCATCTCCGCGTGTAAAGCTAAGATTAAGACTGTATAAATGGGCTCTGCTTACTCCTCCGAGTTTTGTCGAAAAACCTGTTACAAGCTTATCATATCCGTCAAATATCTTATATCTGATAACAGGTGTACTTGTATAATCAATATATGTAGTCCTGTTCTCGTTACTATATGGCTCTATAAATTTTTGTAAGTGTTCGTTTCTTTTTAACAATAATTTTGCATCAGTTCTAATGTCGAATTTTTTTCTCTCCATAACTCCACCTCAAAGATAATATTATTATTTGAATCCCATATAACAAAAAGCATCCTTTACATGCGTTATCCTTCCTTTGGAAATACCTATAGCGTCAAACCTTATAGAGGTACTTTCTATAGATATATTACTTCTGCTCAGATAAGAAACCGCACCCATGCTTATCCGTCTTTGCTTGTTATAATTAATTGCTTCTAAAGGATTACCGTATCTTTCACCATTTCTGTATTTAACTTCAACAAAAACAATTGTTTTATCATCCCTGGCAATAATATCTATTTCTTCAAATTTAGTTCTGTAATTTGTTTCAAGGATGTCATAGCCTAAGCTGCTTAGATAGTCGGCAGCAAGCTTTTCCTTTTCCTCTCCGACAGCTCTTTTATTAGCCTTATTATACATTGACAATTCTCCCATTGTATAAATATCTTTTATTTAATTCATTCCAAGCTTTTCCTTAATCTTGTCCATCTTATCAACATATACAAGAATTTCAGCAACAACCCCATAAAGCTCAGGCGGTATACAATCGCCTATATCCAGATTGAGCAATGTTTCCGCAAGATTTGTATCTTTATATAGAGGAACATCACTTTGCTTTGCTGTTTCTATTATTTTTTCAGCAACCAATCCTTTACCGGAGGCAACAACCTGAGGTGCCTGACTACCCGGTTCATACATAAGTGCTACAGCCTTTTTTTTTGGTTCAGGCTTTGCATTATTATTCTTTTTGTTAAATCCGTATTCCATAGTATCACCTCATGTATTTTTGTTACATTCTTACATCAAAGGAATATCTTTTAACACTTTTTTCAAGCTCATTACCGAACATTTCGTTTACTACCATATTTTCAGGCAAGGCAAGTGCCGGTTCTCTTGTTATAACCTCATTTGTAAGTGTATGACCTGTCTCTTTAATAGCCTTTTCAAGCATAGTCATATGTTCATCAATTATCTTGGCACTTTGTTCATCTTCAACATAAAACCTTGTATGAACATTGTTACCATGAAGACTCACATGTACGTCTGTCGGTCCAAGAAACTTCATATCAAGATGAAGCAATGCGCTTATATTGTCCTTGGCTTCATTCATCTTCTTTTTATTCATATATACAAAAAGCTCTGAATTGGCATCACTTCCATCATTTCTAAATGGAATCTGTGCATATGAATACATATTATTGAGAGTTTGCATGAAGTCAATTCTTTCCTGCATTCCTCGTGCGTTTTCAGAAAGATTTTTACCTGCATTTCCGGAGTTTTCGGAAAACGCCTTCATAAGCTTATCTGTTTTTTCATACATGCTCTTATATAAATCATCTATTTCACTTGGATTTTTCATATCCTTTGTATCGAGAGTAAACTTTTTATTAATACCTCCGGATAAAACCTTATTATATTCTTCGGAAGTAAAAAACTGCTTTATTTCATTTAAATTAAAGCTCTCAGGATTATTCTTAACTGATTCACTGACCGCTTTGTTTATATTATTTAAAAGCTGAAGCGGTGTCTTTGATTCATTTGCTATATTTTTCAATGTTTCATCACTTACACCAAGCTTTGATAAGCCTTCGTATACTCCTGATAGTGTTTCCTTATCTATACCAAGATTTTCAGATGAGGCTTTAACATCTACACCCTTACTTAAAAGCCTGTCGGCTGCACTAAGCTGTTCCGCCGGATTTTGCTCTCTTTGATTTATCTCTGTGGCAGCTGATGGATTATCAGCAATTACAGCTTGATTTTCACCATTTGAAGCAGCTTCAGCATTTTGATTAATAATTCCGGCACCATCTGTTATATCACCGGAAGCTGCCGATATATTTGCCATATCCTCTGCATCTGACAGTGTTTGTAATAAGGTGTCATTAAAATCAAGCATCTGCATTATTGTATCACCGGAAAGACCTTTGCCGGAATCTGCACCCATATTATTTATAACCTCAGTGGAAAATTCCAATATTGAACTATTGATATTGCTGATATCTTTAGTAAGCTGATGACTGTTAGATACATAATCATTATACTGACTTATGCTTGTTTCATTTACAGGTAAACCAAGCTTATTTAAATTGACAAGAGTATCTATGGAAGCATCAGGATACTTGTATGACTGCTGCATGATTTTTTGCATACTTCCTTTATCAACAGGCATACTGTTGTTCATAAGACTTTCCGCAATCTGATAATTTTTTTCTGACGGAGATAAATTGTTTTGCTCTAGAACATTGAAAATGGCAGAATCTTTCATAAGATTTGCATCCTGACTAAAAGGCTTGATAAATACATTACTGCCGTTATTTTCTTTTATTAAAAAGGATAAAGAATCGCCTATATTTAGATTAACAGCCTCGGCCATTCTAGCATTGAGTGTCTGATTATTATCAAGCAATATTTTTACCTGATCATTGGTTATATCAAGGATTTGCCCGTTAAAGCTCTGACCTTCTTTGGCAGTGGAAATAAGCGCATTTGCAGAGACCTCACCGGCAGCTGTTCCTTTTGCTGCCTGTTGTGCGGCTTCCTGATTCTGTATGTTTTGAGTCCCTTGTCCTCCTGTAGGATGGACACCGGATATATTAAGGTTATAACCTGAATCAGTTATATTCATATGTTCCTCCATAACCAAAGCTTTAACTAAACAAAGTTTTTAATAAATGTTTTTCTGTGAATAGGTGTAGGACCATACTTTTTTATAGCTTCAATATGCTTTGCTGACCCATAACCGACATTGTCAGCAAAACCATACTCAGGATATATATTGTCATACTCCTGCATGATTCTGTCTCTTGTAACCTTTGCAACAATACTTGCAGCAGCTATCGAAGCGGATAAAGTATCCCCTTTTATTATCGGCACCTGATGTATGTTTACATTAGGGATTTTAACAGCATCATTGAGTAAAATGTCAGGTTTGATTTTAAGATTATCTATAGACATTCTCATTGCCTCATATGTAGCCTGAAGAATATTTATTTCATCTATTCTTTCTTCGGAAGACATACCTATACTGTAAGCAATTGCTTTATCAATTATAATTTCATATAATTCTTCTCTTTTTTTCTTTGAAACCTGCTTGGAATCATTGAGATACAAGATGGTTTCATCCTTTGGCAGGATAACCGCACAGGTTACAACAGGACCGGCTAACGGGCCTCTTCCGACTTCATCTATGCCACATATATATTTGTAACCCATCTCATAATACTTTCTTTCAAAGGAAAGCATATTGTATGAACGTTTAATCTCTTTATTAAGCTCATCAAGCTTCTTTTTTGCACTATTTACTATTTTTATAACACCGGCACGTTCATCATTTTCGTACTTATTTATAAAATAATTTATCGATGTTTCAGATGCATAATTAACTTCCTTAAATTCCTGCTTTATCTCACCTATACCCAAAACATTTCTCCTTTAATGTCAATCAATAAATCCAAATTTTGAAAATGGATATATTCTAAGAACAACCTTTCCTATGATATATTCCTTTTTAACATTTCCGGGATCGGAGCTTCGACTGTCCTTACTGTTATTTCTGTTATCACCAAGGACAAAATATTCATCCTCTCCAAGTACAATTTCGTTATCTCCTGAGAGAATACCTAAGCTTTGTACTAAAAAAGGTTCCTCAAGAGCATAATTTTCATTTAACAGTTGACCATTTATATAGATTTTACCTTCAATATCCATAGTTACAGTCTCACCCGGAAGTCCGATGATTCTTTTAACATAGGTTATTTTTTCGTTTCCATTTGGATTAAATATTATAACATCAAATCTCTTTGGCTTTCCAAATGTATAAGAAAGCTTATCAACCCAAAGATTATCACCATCAGCAAGTGTTGGGTTCATGGAAGATCCGTCTACTCTTGAACGGCAACCCACAAACTTAATAATTAAAAAGCAGATAAGAATAAACACTATTCCATTAACAACATTAAAAGCTGTAAAAGGATGAGTGGCTCTGTTATTAAGAGCTTCCTTTTCTGTCTTTTTCTCAGCCTTCTTTTCAGCCCTCGCCTCTGCTCTTCTTGTTGCTCTGCGTTTTTTTTCTTCTTCTGTCATACTATACCTCTGCCTCTGACCTTCTTACTCATTCTGTTGCATATAAGTACAAGAACGCATCCCACTATAGATTTTGTAAGACCGACTGCCGTTGTGTAGCCATAGTTAGGAATACCACCTGAGTTAAAGGTCTGATTATATACGTAGGTCTGAAGAACATTTGAATCATTCATAACTGCCGCATTCTGAAGAACGAATACTGATTCAAAAAGATTCATGACCTTTGCAAGGTTCAGAATAAGAACCGTTATTATCGTATTTGCAAGTGCAGGCAATGTAATATACTTCATCTTCTGTAATCTGCCTGCTCCATCAATGCTGGCTGCTTCATATACATCAGGATTGATGCCTGAAAGAGTTGCAAGGAAGATAATCGTTCCCCAACCTGTGTCTTTCCAGAGGTTGATAACATAATACCATCCCTTCCAGCTGCCTATCTGTGAAAGCCAGTATGGTTCATTTCCTTTTGTTACAAGTCCGATCTGTGTAAGAAATGCATTTACAAGACCTTCCTGTGATGGTGAAAGGATGAGAGTAAAAACAGACGCTGTAACTACCCATGACATAAAGTGTGGAAGATAAATGATCGTCTGTGCTATTTTTTTAAAGTGGATATTTATCATCTCATTAAGTAAAAGTGAGATAACAACTGCGCCGAAAGTATTCAGCAACAGTTTTAAGGTACTCATTACAAGAGTATTTATAAATGCTTTGCCAAATGCCGGCATACTGAACATTTTCTGAAAATTTTCAAGTCCGACCCAGTTCCATCTTATGCCATTGTAATTTGTAAAAGCGAAAAAATTACCAACCATCGGAAGGTAGAAAAACAAGAGTGCAAGTATGAATACCGGCAGGAACATCAAATAAAAGCCACGATATTTGTACATTTTCATGCCGAGAGTTCTTTTATGTGTTTTCTGATATTCATTTATCTCAGAAATTATAGCAGCATCCTTGGTGCCCGTTTTAGCCATTATCTGTTCCTCCGTAATGACCAGATGTCAATGATTTCAGTGGTAAAAGCATTTGCCACCGCCTTAATATCTACATAAAAATGGCGGGGCGGCAAAGAGGACGCCGCCTCCGCTCGTATTACTTTTAGTTATTTTGCTGCGTTAAGAGAATCAACAATAGCCTTTGACCACTCTGCGCCATGTCCTGCTTCGTATTCCTTATAAGCATCCTCAACTGAAAGGTTCTGTGCAACAACCTTGGCTACGATCTCGTTCTTAAGAGTTGTAAGGTCACCATTGTACTGTGTCATTACATCTGTATTTGGAACAAGATCTGCAACCTTTGAATTTGCATTAAATACTTCAGCGCTCTTTCTTGCTTCTTCAGCAACTGTTGCAGCGCCCGGATCATCCTTGATATTTACAAGTGCAAGCATTGGGTCAATGTGGTTCTTTGTATACTGCGTGCCTGCCTTTTCAAGGTTCTCAAGCATAT
>CACWQH010000020.1 GCA_902762955.1 uncultured Lachnospiraceae bacterium | reverse complement strand
GCACCTATAAAGAATTCGAGTGCTTTGATTTAGCAAATCGATGACACGTTGTGTATCAGTCTTATTCATATACTTTTCGCTTTAGAAAACCTATAATAGTGTGAAGTCATATATAAGCAGTGGTACGGATACCCACTATTATGCGACAAACCGGAATTTACTCAGCTTCAGTATCAGGCTCAGGTACAGGGACATCAGTTGAGTTAATCATTGCAGCATCGATTTTTAAGAAGTCGCGCTCGCTGATGTAGTAGGTATCACCGTCAACGACGATTTCCACGGTGACGGTTACGGGATCCGCATAGGTCATATTTAAGGCTGCATCGTTTAAGATATCGAGCATGCCGGTTGAAAATTCAGTTTCATACTGGACAAGGGTGTAATCATTGTAGTCTCCGTTTGCCACACCTTCGTTAAATTTATTGACATAGTTGGTGACATCCTCTGAGGATTGCGCAAAGATATTTATAGGATAAATGGTTACGTCCACAAGATAAACACTGCCGTCCTTGTAGGCAGGAGAAACCTTATAATTAACCTTTCCGTAGATGTTTTTTGCGAGAGATACATACTGGTCCATCATCTCGGAAGCATCTGAGATAGTGATACCGTAGTAGGTAAGTATGTTATTTGCGAGAAGCTCGGCGTTAGCCTCGTAAAGTGCATCAGCATCCTCCTTGTTGGCACCGGTTGACTTGATGTATTCTTCGGACACGCCAAGGTAATTGATTGCTATGAGGCTCTTGACATATTCCTGATATTTTTTCTCGTATCTGGTGCCGCAGGAGCAAAGAGCCATCGTCAGCATAAGGCATAAAAATATAGATAAAATTTTTTTAAATTTAATATTCATAGAAAAAACCTCACATAATATAATATAGCTTTAGCCAGTTAATTGTATCACAGAAAAAAGATAAATGCGATAGAAAAAAGTCAATATTTTTAATATTTAATAAATGTGGTAAACCGAAATAAAAAAACAAAAGCTAATAACGCAAATCAAATAAGTTAATATCATAAACAAATAAGATTATGTCAGCAAAAACATTAAAAATAAATTAAAATAAAAAATGGGTGCATATTGTCGATTCGTGTGATATAATAAGCAAGTGAAAATTTTTAATTGCAGAAAGCATGCTTAAAATAAGTGCAGAGCCATGTGATGCGATTAAACCGACATATACGCTATATGTGTGATAAAAGAATTGTTATTTAAATGTGAAAGGGGACAAATTAGCATGGAGTTACAGATAAAAACAGCATCATTTGGTGGATATGATAAGAGAGCTACGGAGCTTTACGTAGAGGATCTTAACAAGGAGCATGAGAAGGAAGTTGAAGAGTTAAAGAATAATATACTTAAGCTTAGTGAGTCAGTTAAGAATCTTCATACTATGAGAGAAGTAAACTTAAATGAGTCAAGCAGTACTATAGACAATCTTAAAAATGTAAATGATGAGCTTCAGGTAGAGATTACCCAGATGAGAGACCAGTTAGAGACATACAAGGCAAGAGAAGAAGAGTCAGCTATGAGATATGAGTCTATTTCAAGAACTCTTTTACAGGCGAGAGAGAGTGCAGATGCACTTATGGCTCAGACACAGAAGGAGTGTAAGGAGCTTACAGACGAGACCAATGCTGAGTGCCAGAGACTTGCTGATGAAACCAATGCCGAGTGCGAGAGACTCCGTAATGAGACCCAGTCCGCATGTGACCAGTTAAATGCTGAGACACAGAGCGCATGTCAGGAATTAAGAGAGACTACTTATGCTGATTGTGAAGAATTAAAGCGTACAACAAAGGAAGAGACAGATACACTTAGAGAAGAGACCGAATATAATTGCCGTGTCCTTACAGAGCAGACCAATGCAGAGTGTGAGGAGATGAAAAATCAGGCAAGAGTTGAGGCTTACAATACAAGGATGTCAGTTAAGAGAGAATGCGAGAGTGTTAGTGAGTATATGTCCACACTTCTTAAGTCTGTTGATAATGTTGTTACGGCATGTAATGAAACCAAGACAGTTGCAGATCAGGCATTTCCTGATTTGGATAGATAATTTACAGATAAGATAATTTATCATGTGGCTGTTGCATATCATATGCAGCAGCCATTTTATACAGGAGGGATAATAATGCTTTTTGAAAATAAGTATCTTTTAAAAGCTATAAGCAAGTCGGGCTATGTAGTGGTTGTAAAAGAATATACGCCTGATGACGGCAAATTTACTTTGAAATACATTTCTCCTAATGCTTCGATAATCGGTATGAATCCGGGGATGGTTACAAAGGGATTAAAGCTTACGGATGATTACATTTTCCCGGAGGATAGGGATAAGGTTAAGGCGGTTATTAAAGATGCCATAGATACAAAGGTCAAGGACTATGCTCACAGCTATCGAATGGTGGGAGATAATGCCGAAATTTTTGAGGTTACCAATGAAGTAAGTATATCCGAGGGAAAAGATGGCAATATAATATTGGAATACTATATTTCAAAGAAAGAAGATAAAAAGGATAAGAAAAAGAAGCATGACGGACTTGGGAAAAAGCATAAAAAGAAGGACAATGTTGAGGAAGGATATGAGCTTATAAAAAATGATGAGAGAGTAGAGGCAGCCCTCGCGGCATTTTCCGATATATCAGGTCTTTACTCGGTTTATGTTGATTTGGATGGTAAGATGATATATAAGCCTACGGGTCCTGATGCAAATCTTGGCGTTTTTTATGATTCTATAGAAAATCCCAAGTCAAAGGAAGGCTATTTTGCACATAGGGATGAGATAATTGAGACGGGAGAACCGTCCGTCAGGGCTATGATGCCTCCGGCAGGTGGAAATGTCTTTGGGGCACCGATAAGGCAAAACGATAAGATAATAGCCATATGGATTGTTGCGGCATATACCGAAGAAGAAAATGAAAGATTGAAAAAGTACTATCAGGATTTATGTGATTTGGGAGAGCTCATCTCGGATTATGTTGAAAAGAAGCTTTCTGCTGAGATAGAGATAGCAAAGACCAAGGGTGTGGGCGTTAAGCTTCGTGAGGAGCTTGCCGGTCAGAACATCATGACCAATGCACTTTCCAAGATAAACAGCAACCTTTATAATTCAGTAAATGAAGTTATAGAGGAAACCTTGGGGGATGTTTGCACACACCTTAATCTTGGCTCGGCTTTTGTATATACACGTTCAAAGCATAATGTTAAGGAATACAAGATAAGAAATTATTTTAACATAACCGGAAGACAGCCGGATTCTGACTTATTGGAAACTCTGTCAGAAAATATGTATATAGTTGAGCAAAATATAAAAAATGGCGGGGGCATTCACCTGGTGGACAATGCCAATTTTACAAGAGAATCCAAGCTTAGCATAATGAGATATAACCTCAAGGCAGTTGTCGCATACCCTATATATGTAAAGGGCAAGCTTAACGGAGTTGTATTTTTCGCCGAAGACAGAAATGAAAGAGTATTTTCCAAGGAAGAACTAAGGTTTTTAAAGAGCATTTCTTTAATTATACAAAATATGGTTGAGAACGCAGTAGGTGATGATAATATAAGAAATGTGAATAAACATCTGATAGAAACATACAATAACTTTGATGTGGGCGTATTTGTAAGAGATGCGTACTCCGGAGAGGTGTTGTTTGCCAATAAAAAGATGAATGAGCTGGTGGGACATGATTTTGTCGGGACTGACAGCAGAGTTTTGATAAATGATTTGCATGACAGATTTGATGGAATCGAAACCATGAGAAAACCATTTATGACACAGGAAAAGGTTACAAATTGGAGAAGCTATATACAAAAGCTGGATTGCATCATGGATATAACGGAGATTAAGATGGAATGGCTCGACGGTGAACCGGCCTCTTTAATTATTATAAGAAAAGCTAATGATTTATAAATTATTGACGATATATATGATAGCGGGAAAGGAGTAAACGATGGCAAGTTCAGATATAGGTATAGATTTGGGAACAGCCAGCGTACTAGTCTATGTAAAAGGCAAGGGCGTAGTTTTGAGAGAACCGTCTGTTGTTGCATACGACAGAGATGCAGATAGAATAAAAGCTATTGGCGAGGAGGCCAGGCTGATGTTGGGAAGGACCCCGGGTAATATAGTGGCAGTAAGACCACTTAGACACGGGGTTATTTCTGATTCTACAATTACCGAAAAGATGCTTAAGTATTTTATCCAAAAGGCAGTGGGTAAAAGCTTTTTTGGAAGAAGACCAAGGATAAGCGTCTGTGTACCTTCGGGAGTAACCGAGGTAGAAAAGAAAGCGGTAGAATATGCAACCTATCAGGCAGGAGCGAGAGATGTTTATATAATTGAGGAGCCGGTTGCGGCAGCGATTGGCGCAGGTATCGACATTTCCAGACCTTGTGGCAACATGATAGTGGATATAGGAGGAGGAACCTCCGATATAGCAGTTATCTCCCTTGAGGGAACCGTTGTGGGAACCTCCATAAAGGTTGCCGGAGATGATTTTGATGAAGCCATAGTAAGATTTATGAGAAAAAGACATAATCTGCTAATCGGTGAAAGAACTGCTGAAGAGATAAAGATAAATATCGGAACCTGTTATAAGAGACCGGAAAATATAACCATGGAGATAAGAGGCAGAAACCTTGTTACAGGCTTACCTAAGACGGTGACGGTTTCGTCAGACGAAACGGAAGAGGCGCTTAGGGAGGTAACAGCTCAGATAGTTGATGCAGTACATTCGGTACTTGAAAGAACACCTCCTGAGCTTGCGGCAGATATAGCCGACAGAGGTATCGTCCTTACGGGCGGCGGCTCACTCCTACACGGACTCGAAGATCTTATAGAGGAAAATACCGGTATAACAACCATGACTGCCGAGGAACCGCTTACGGCAGTTGCTATAGGAACAGGTAAATATATCGAATTTTTGAGTGAGAAAAAGTAGTCAGTTTATTAATTGAAGGACGAAAAGCGGGCAGATGATATATGCCGGCGTTTCGCGAAACATTTTAAGGAGTGATAATATGGTAAGAGGCCTTTATACAGCGTGGACGGGACTTAGAAATGAAGAAAGACGTATGGATGTTGTTACAAACAATATGGCAAATGCAGACACCACGGGATTTAAAAAGATAGATGCTACGTCCCAATCCTTTGCAAGACAGCTTGCTGTTAAAATCGACGATAACACCGAAGGACCAAACATAAAGCGTGGACTCGGTGGAGTTGCCCTTGGTACAAAGATAGGAGAGACCTTCTATGATATGTCCCAAGGAGGCTTTAGGGAGACCGGTGATGTATATAATGTAGCCATAGGCGGTTCGGGCTTTTTTACCATAAGGATGACAGATAAAGAGGGTAATGACCATATAAGATATACCCGTGACGGAGATTTCACCGTTACAAAAGAGGGCTTCCTTCAGACAAAGGACGGAGATTCCGTACTCGATGAAAACGGCAATCCTATACAGATTCCGGATGCCAACTTTGTAGACGTGGCAATCAGTGAAACCGGAGATATATATGCCAACAATAACTACATTGCAACCATAGGACTTACGGATTTTGAAAGCTATGATTTCCTTTCAAGCTATGGTGAAAATATGTATGAGGCGGTTGACGGAGCAACCCGGATACCTGCCAATGCAACACTTACGCAAGGCTATCTTGAGATGTCCAACGTCAACATGGTAACAGAAATGGTAGATATGATAGCTATCACAAGAGCTTATGAAACCAATCAGAAGATGGTTCAGACGATAGATGACATACTCGAAAAGACTGTAACAATCGGTCAGGTATAAGGTTAAGCTAAAGGATAATAAGCCGATAAATTAATTAGATGATTATAAGTTTTAATCGGATATAAACTGTCAGGAGGTACAAAATTATGATGCGTTCACTGTGGACTGCTGCTTCAGGAATGAGAGCACAGCAGACAAATGTAGATACAATAGCAAACAACGTAGCCAATGTTAATACAGCAGGATATAAGACCCAGCAGGCAAGCTTTAAATCGCTTCTTTATCAAAATCTCCAATCAAAATCTACCAACAATGCAGGCGACTTAAAGCCTGTGGCAGCAGAGGTAGGACTTGGCTCGAGAACTTCAGCCATAACAAGTATGTTTACGCAGGGTGAGCTTCTTGCGACAGAAGATCCATTTGCAGTTGCTATAGAGGGCGACGGATTTTTCCAGGTAAGAACACCAAATGGTGAGCTTCAGTATACCAGAGACGGAAACTTTATAGTATCACCTACGGCAAACGGAAATCTTCTCTGTACCTCAGACGGATATCCTGTACTTGATACCAATGGACAAAATATATTGCTTCCATTAAACAGAGTGGCAACCGATGTGCAGATAGATGATAACGGAAGATTTGGATTTGCAGGAGACGACGGTAACTTCCAGGCGCTTACCAATAACGGACAGGAAGTTAGATTTGGCTTATATCAGTTCAACAATCCTGCAGGCTTACATAAAGAAGGAAATAACAACTTCTCTGTAACTCTTGCATCAGGAGAAGCAGTGGCAGAACAGGGCAATGCAACTCTTACACCAAGCAAGACCCACCAGTTCTACAGAGAAGGTTCAAACGTAGATGTAGCAAATGAAATGGTTAACCTTATTGTAGCCCAGAGAGCTTATGAGATGAACTCAAAGGCAATCCAGGCAACAGATGAGATGATGCAGCAGGCCAACAACCTTAGATAATATTATGTGACAAGGTGCCCGTCACAATATCACATTAAGGAGAAAATATATGGATATAATAGGAACCACAGATTATTCTTCTATAATTAATTCAACACGCTCAACTGATGTAGAAAAGACCTTCAAGCAAAAGGACAAGGCCCAGACGGATGAGGAGATGATGGAAGCCTGCAAGCAGTTTGAAGCTTATATGATAGAGCAGGTTTATAAATCCATGGAAAATACCATCATGAAGTCGGATGAAGAAGAGGGCGATTATGTCAAGATGTTTGGCGATATGAGAGTTCAGCAGTATGCACAGGCTGTAACAGATCAGGGTGGTGTCGGACTTGCCAAACAGCTTTATGAGGCTATGAAAAAGAATATGCCGACCATAGATGCGTCCGAGATAAATGCTTCTGTTGATACATCTTTGAAGGATGCCGAGATTGCTGCTGAAAATATGGCGGTTAAAGAGTAGTGACATAGAACAATAGAAATTCGAGATAGATTATGACCAGAGAAGGAATAATTGAGAAGATAATTTATAAAAATGATGAAAATGGCTACGCCGTTTTCTCCGTAAATGGAGAGGACGGCGAAGAAGTATTTGTAGGCACTCTTTTTGGTATAGGAGAGGGCCTTTATATTATTGCGGAGGGAGATTATGTAAACCATCCTCAATACGATATCCAGTTCAAGTTTACAAGCTGTGAGATCAAAATGCCGGAGGATACCCTCGGAATAGAGAGATATCTGGCTTCGGGTATCGTAAAAGGTATAGGTGAGGTGCTTGCCAAAAGAATTGTAAAGAAATTTAAGGCAGACACGTTAAGGATACTGGAAGAAGAACCGGAGAGACTGGCAGAGATAAACGGTATATCAGAGAGAAAAGCCAGAAGCATAGCGGTTTCGTATCAGGATAAGAAGGAATTTCAGCATGTTATCATTTTCCTGTCGGAGTATGGGATATCTGTCAATTTAGCCATGAAAATATACAATGAATATGGTGACAGGGTATATGAAATCCTCCGTGGAAATCCATATAAAATAGCAGAGGATATAGCAGGCGTAGGCTTTAGAACAGCTGATGAGATAGCCGGAAGAATGGGCATAGAAAAAAAATCCGAATTCAGAATCCGTTCGGCTGTAATTTATGTATTAAATACTGCTATCGCTGACGGACATATGTATCTTCCAAAGGATGAGGTTATCAGAAGAACCCTGCTTCTTACAAGGGAAAATGACGGTATAAGCTACGAGGAGGAGTTTTCCTACGGCTATGCCGAGTATGAGAGCAGTGTAAGTGCTGCTACTGTATTTGAAGAGGCGGCAGAGCTTATAGAGGATCAGCTGGCAGAACTTGTGATAGAAGGCAAGCTGATAATAAAAAATGTTGAAGGAACAGATGCGGTTTATCTTGCCTCTAATTACTATGTGGAGCTTAATACTGCAAGGATGCTCCTTGATAAAATGCTAAGATACGAGCTCCCGGAAAATGAACTGGACATAGCGCTTTCTTCCATAGAAAAAGATATGGATATGGCACTTGATGACGTTCAAAGAGATGCGGTAAAGTCTGCCATAACAGCCGGTGTAGCAGTTATAACCGGAGGTCCCGGAACCGGTAAAACCACGATAATAGATGCAATTATCAGATATTTCATAAAAAAAGGAATGGATATAAGACTTTGCGCACCTACCGGCAGGGCGGCAAAGAGGATGACCGAATCAACAGGCCAACCGGCAGAGACCATCCACAGATTGCTTGAATTTTCGGGTATTCCGGATGACAATGACAGGGATAATAAGGGAGTCTATTTCGGAAGAAATGCAGATAATCCTCTGGAATGTGATGCCATAATAGTAGATGAGATGTCAATGGTTGACAGCTTTATATTTTATTCCCTGCTTAGTGCGGTTTTAAACGGTACGAGACTCATACTCGTAGGAGATATCAACCAGCTTCCGTCCGTCGGAGCAGGAAATGTATTGAAGGATATTATAAATTCAGACTGCTTTCCGGTTACAAGGCTTACCAAGATTTACAGACAGGAAAGCGGTAGCGATATAGTGTACAATGCTCATAGGATAAATCAGGGAGAGCATATAGACATAACCAATAAAAATAAGGATTTTTTCTTTATTCCAAGAAACAATGTAACGGCTATAACCAATGAGATCAAAGAACTTATTATGAAAAATCTCCCGCCTTATCTGGGTATAACACCTCAGGATATACAGGTGCTTACTCCGATGAAGAAAAATGAAGTCGGAGTGGAAAAGTTAAATGTCAAGCTGCAAAGCTTTATAAATCCTGCTTCTCCGAAAAAGGATGAGGTTGAGAAAAATGACGTTATATTTAGAACCGGCGATAAGGTTATGCAGATAAAAAACAATTATAAGCTTGATTGGAGAATATACGGTCAAAAGGGCTATGTAATAGAAGAGGGTGTCGGCGTATTTAACGGAGACATGGGAATTATAAGTAATATCAGTCATTTCGATGAAGAGCTTACAGTCCTTTTTGATGACGGAAGGACGGTAGTATATCCGTTTAACGGCCTTTCGGAGCTTGAGCATGCATTTGCGGTTACGATACATAAATCCCAGGGAAGTGAATATCCTGTCGTTATCATTCCGCTCCTTAGCGGACCGCCGAAGCTTCTAAACAGAAATCTTATATATACCGCAATCACAAGAGCAAAGCGTATGGTTGTAATAGTCGGAAACCTTAATCTTGTCAATCAGATGATAGACAATAAGGAAGAGCAGAAACGATATACAACACTTATTTTAAGGCTGCAGGAGCTTATGGAGGGGATATAAGAATTCGAAAAAAATCTTAAAGAATATAAGAGTTTTCGGCTGCTTATATAGACAAAAAGAAGGTGTGTTATGGGTTACAAGGCGATAAAATCAGAGAAAAAATCATCTTTAGGTGGTTTGTTTTATATAATATCCAATAGAATTAAAACACTATTTTATCCGCCGATCTGTCCCTTGTGTGAGGAAGTACTGTCAGGCGGAAAGACAAGGATATGTGACAGATGCCGTTCAAAAATCACCTATCTTACCGAACCTACCTGCTTAAGATGCGGCAAAGAGATAGATGATGCTGAAAGGGAGTATTGCGAGGATTGCAAGACAAAACCGAAAAGCTATGTAAAGGGATTTCCGGCGATGAGATATAGAGAACCGGTAAAACGAGGTATAGTTAATTTTAAATATCATAATAAAAAAACATATGCCGAAAGCTTTGCGTATGAGATAATAAAAACCCACGGAAGAGATATCAAGAAGATTTCACCTGAAGTGCTTATACCCGTTCCGGTGCATAAAAATAAGCTGGAGCAAAGGGGCTATAATCA
This sequence comes from uncultured Lachnospiraceae bacterium, assembly GCA_902762955.1. GTDB lineage: Bacteria > Bacillota > Clostridia > Lachnospirales > Lachnospiraceae > Coprococcus_C. The sequence goes on along the minus strand of CACWQH010000020.1, from coordinate 46,218 downwards.
GGCAGAGGCTTTGGCGGGAAGTCTCGGCAGGTATCTGGATATACCGGTTGATGCTTCGATTTTAAAAAGAACAGTAAATACAACCCCGCAAAAGCTGCTTGACAATGAAGAAAGACAAAAAAATCTCGAAAGGGCTTTTATATCTGACCAAAAACAAGTACAATATAAGAAGGTTATGCTGGTGGATGACATATATACCACCGGTTCAACCATAGAAGCCTGCACAAAGGTGCTTAAAGCTTGCGGTGTAAAGGAAGTATATTACACAAGCATATGTATAGGAAAGGATTAGAAAGGGAGGGCTATGCCATGGAAGTTATGAACTGTCAAAGATGTAAGAGATTATTTAACTGGGTAACAGGTGATAAAATCTGTGCTAACTGCAAAAAGGAGCTTGAGGATAAGTTCCAGGAGGTAAAGCAGTACATAAAGGATAATCCAGGCAACAATATCAATGAGGTTGCCGAATCCTGTGATGTACCTGTAAAGCAGATAAAGAAATGGGTTAGAGAGGAAAGACTCACATTTACGGATGATTCGCTTGTAGGACTTACCTGTGAGAGATGCGGCGCTATGATTCACAGCGGAAAATTCTGTGCACAGTGTGCCGGAAGCCTTGAAAATTCTCTTAACGGACTCTATCAGGCAGCACATCAGGCACCTAAGAAAACCGGCGCAGGAAAGATGAGATTCCTTGAATAATAAAAAATTCATTTTAGAGGTTATATTATAAAAAATATGTCCGATAAAATTATTGAAGAAATTTTTTACAGGGAAGCAAAATGCTTACCCCACAGCCTAAGGTTAAAGGCTTAGGCAATATATTTTAGGAGGGATAGTTATGCGTATAGGTACTTTCAATAGTATTAATCAGATTTATAACGCAACAGGGCTTAATAAATCCAAATATACTAATAGTACCGGAAATGCAAGCTTCAAGGATGAGGTCTTGTTTTCAAGCTTAGGCAAGGATATGCAGGTAGCTAAGAATGCTCTTTTATCTACACCTGATGTAAGAGAAGGCTTAGTATCTGATATCAAGTCAAGGATGGATGCCGGCACATATGAAGTAAGTAATGAGGATTTTGCATCTAAGCTTATAAGTGCATTTGCAAGTAAGGCGATTTAAGGAGTTAATATATGGCAAGCTTAATTGAGAATTTAATCGAAGAACTTAATCAGGAGTATGCTATATATGAAGAACTCCTTGTCGTATCAAGGGAAAAAACCTCTGCAATCGTGTCCAACAATCTGGACAGATTGAGAGAAACGACCGATAAGGAACAGCTCTATGTGGATGTTCTTACAGGTCTTGAAAACAAAAGAAGAAGTACTATGGGTAACATTGCTACGGTTATCAATAAGAGCAAGGCAGATATCAAGATAACGGATATCATAAGCTTTCTTGACGGTCAGACCGAATTTCAGGAGCCGCTTATGATAATAAATGAAAAGCTTGCCAGGATAGCCAGACAGCTTTATGAGGTTAATGGACATAATCAGAATCTTATACAGGAATCCCTGTCTATGATAGAGTATAATATTAATCTTATTCAGAATTTCAGCAGAGCACCTGAAACAGCAGAATATTCAAAGGATATGTTCAAAAAAGGCGGATATTCGGGAGCCGGAGCAACAGAGCAACCTGGCAAATTTGACAAAACCCAGTAAAATAAAGTAAGAAAGGATGTCGGGCATATGGCAGGAACTATGGGCAGACTGTCGGTAGGTACTACAGCTTTACAGACAAGTCAGTATGCGCTTAACGCAACAGCACACAACTTAACAAATACTCAGACAGAAGGCTATAGCAGACAGCAGGTTATGCTCACTGACAGAACCTACAACAAGATAGGCGCTGACTATAAGGTTCAAAAGGCCGGTCTTGGTGTTATAACTGCGGAGGTAAAGCAGGTAAGAGATACCTTTGCGGATGCGGCCTACAGAAGTGAGATAGGACGTATGAACTATTACAAGGCAGAATACGAGACAGTATCCGAGATAGAAAACTATTTCGGTAAGCTGGATGTTGTCAATCAGAATGACAGTAACGATTTCAATACAGTTCTTAATAATTTCTGGACCTCACTCCAGGAGCTTCAAAAGGAATCAAACAGTATAGTTACAAGAAGTTCATTTATAGCAACTGCACAGCATTTCCTTGACAGATCCAAGGAGATAAGAAGCAGTCTTATAGATTATCAGAGAAACTTAAATGTAGAAATTAAGGATCAGATAAATCGTATAAATGAGCTTGCTAAAACTATCAGGGAATTGAACGAAAACATTCTTAGCGCAGAATCATCCAAGCTTGAGAATGCTAATGATTATAGAGATGCAAGAAACTTAGCCGTAGATGAGCTATGTGGTCTTGTGGATACAGAGGTATTAAATAATGTAGACGGAACCATAGAGGTATATATCGAGGGCAGATGTCTGGTTACAAGAGGTAAGACCTATGATATAGAGGCAGTAAAGGTTGCAGAAAGTGAAACCTACCAGAACAATTACGGCTTCACCTCCGACTCGACGGATTTTCTTATGCCGGTGTGGAAGGATGACCAGCATGCATTATTTAACATAGACAGAGTTCCAAATGCCAATAACAATACTGACATAGGTTCTTTAAAGGGTCTTATGATGTCAAGAGGATACTTTGTAAGTAAGTATACGGATGTACCTCAAAGACCTGATAAACCTCTCGAGGAGGACTATACGGATCCTGCACAGTACGCAGCCGATATGGCACAGTACGAGACAGACCATCAGCAGTACCTTTTGGATTTGGATTATTTCAATACATACGTTGAACCATACACAGTTACAAACCTTATGGCACAGTTTGACGTTCTTATAAATGCCATGGCAACAGGTATAAACGATATCCTTTGTCCTAATAAGGAAGTAACTCTTGCGGACGGTACGACAGTAAACGTACTTGATGAAGAGGCAGCAGGTATCGGTATGGGTATGGGCAACGAATATGCCGGAACCGAATTATTTGTAAGGATAAACCAACCAAGATACACAGAGCAGACTCTTACCCTTGCAGACGGAACCACAGGAACCTTCAAGGTATATAACGAAGAGGATACGAGTAGCTTTTATTCACTTTATACCATAGGAAATATGGATATCAATATGGAGCTTGCACAAAATCCTTCACTGCTTCCGCTTTCAAGAAATACCGGTGAGGAAGCACAGGATATAGCAGATAATCTTCTTGCACTCTGGGATAAAAAGTTTGCAACCGTCAGTCCTAACTCACTTGTTGAGTGTAACTTCAAGGACTACTTCGCAGGTGCGATAGATGAGCTTTCAGACAGAGGTTATACATATAATGCGATGGCTGAAACCCAGCAGCAGACAGTAAATGATTTGGATAACTTAAGGCAGCAGGTAGTTGGAGTTTCATCGGATGAAGAGTTATCAAATCTTATAAAATTCCAGCACGCATACAATGCAGCTTCAAGATATATAACAACAGTAGCAGAGATGATAGAACATTTGATAAATACGCTCGGTATGTAACAGATGACAGTAAAGAAAGTAATCGATAAAAGATAGCCGGCGCGAGAGGTTATAAAAGGCTTAAAAGCGCAGTTAAAGTAAGGAGTGATTTAGATGCCATCAACATTTTTGGGACTTAACACAGGCTTGTCGGGATTAAATTATTTCCAGACGGCACTCAATACAACTTCACACAATGTATCCAATGCCAATACAAAGGGATATTCCAGACAGCAGGTTAGCGCATCGGCATCACAGGCTTTAAGTATAGCGGCATCCTATGGTATGATGGGTACCGGCGTAACAGCAAAGAGCGTAGACAGACTTAGAAATGAGTATTACGATACCAAGTATTGGAATACAACCTCAAAGTACAGCGAGTATGCTGTCCAGGAGGATAACTTAAAGCAGCTCGAAACATATATGAACGAGATGACAGGAAATGCAGGTTACTCCGAGTGGCTTAACAGATTTTCGGATGCGCTTCAGGATTTATCGGATAATCCTTCGGATTATACGGCAAGAATCGGATTTACCAATACCGTAGATTCCTTTACGGATATGATAAATGAGCTTGCTACCAATTTCCAGAATTCACAAAAATCCATAAATGATGAGATAGAGCTCGGCGTAAGTGAGATAAATTCACTTGCAAAGCAGATTTATGAGCTCACCCAGCAGATAATAACCATAGAGCTTCGTGGCGGAAGTGCCAATGATCTCCGTGACCAGAGAGGTGTATGTATAGATACACTTGCAGAGTATGTAGATGTAGACGTAGAAGAGCGTTCTATCATGTTTGGTACCGGCCTTGACGCGGTAGAATCAGATGCCAAGGCGATGAGCATAAGAATAAACGGTAATATCCTTGTGGATGAGATGGGCTATCATGAGCTTATGGTAGTACCTAGAGAGGAAAGAGTGAACCAGAGTGATGTAGACGGTCTTGTAGACATAGCGTGGAAAAATGCAGACAGCACTCCGGGAGAAAAATTCCAGATAACAAGGACAACAGGTAAGCTTAACGGCTTATTTAACATAAGAGACGGTAATAACGGCGAGATATTTAAGGGAACCATAACAGCAAAGACTGACTCACCGGCGACGGTTTCTGTAGAACTCCCTAAGTCGATAAATGTATATAAGTTAAATGTTCCTACACAGGGAGTGATTAACTTAAATGGAAGAGAATATATATATGATGGCTGGACTGCAGAGTATGATGAAAATGACAACTTAAACAACTTTACATTCCAGAACATGACTATGATAGATAAAAGCGGGGCTGAGGTTACGGCGATTATACTCGATTCTGTTGTAGGAACAACAGCTCAGATGGGCGAGTACAACGCAACCAAAGGTATACCATACTATCAGGCAAGATTAAATGAGATGGTAAGAACCTTCTCGGAATATATGAACAAACATACAACCTCAGGTGTCGATTCGGAAGGCAATGACGGACTTGATATGTTTTCAGCAATTGATCCTTACGGTAACGATTATGTACTTAAGGACTCAATGCTTGGTTCAGGCACGCTTAATTCGACTGATTCAAGCTACTACAAGCTTACCGGCCTTAACTGGGAGCTTAACTCAGCATGGCAGGAGGATCCTGGCAAGGTAGTAGTTTCCTATAAAGAGGACATTGATCAGGGCGATATCGAGAGAAGACCTATAGTAGATGCTATAACATACGGTCTTACAGATATGAAGATGTTCCAGCAGGGTTCCGTATCACAGTATATGCAGGCTGTAACAACCAACCTTGCGGTAGATATCTCCAAGATGACAGCATTTACCAACAATCAGGATGATATAAAATACATCATCAGTAACCAGAGACTCTCCATATCGGGTGTAGATTCCAACGAAGAAGCATCTGAATTGGTAAAATTTGAAAACCTGTATAATCTTGCTTCCAAGGTTATATCAGTATTAAATGAGGTATATAACAAGCTTATCAACGATACGGGAAGATAGCAAGTACGATATAGGAAAAATATTGATGCCTAAGACGTATATAAAAGTCAAAAGATAGTTATCTCGGTGTATGGGAACGCCGATAAACTAATCAAGAGGCAGGCGCAAACGTGCAGGATAACAGGAGGTATTATTATGGGAATGAGAATAACCAACCAGATGATTTCAAATAATTCAGTCAGAAACCTCCAAAGAAGTATGACTGAGGTGGACAGAAGAACCAAGCAGATGACTTCGGGTAAGAAGATTTCACAGGCTTCAGAGGACCCGGTAGTAGCGGTAAGGGCATTAAAATTAAGAACTACAGTAAGTCAGTTAGAGCAGTATAAGGATAAAAATATACCTGATGCAAACTCCTGGTATGAGGTATCCAATACTTCACTTGACAATATCGTAAAAAGAATCAAGGATATCAACGAGTATTGTGTACAGGGTTCAACCGATTCGTTTGGTTCAACCGACAGAAGTGCTATAATCGATTCATTAAAAGAACTTCAGGATATGATATATGAGGAAGGAAACTCAACTTACGCAGGAAGATACATCTTCTCCGGCTACAAGACAGACAGACCTCTTACATTTACAAAGACCGATGACGTATCAAAATATTCATATGATATAACTGAGCACATAAACGGTAAAGACCTTGATAACAGAAAGGTTATAGTGGATTCGGTCAAGTATGAAGACGTAGATGATTATATCTCGGGAGCAAAGACCTACGAGCAGCCCGATCCACAGCAGGTATACAGATTAAATCTTGCTTATGAAGGTATAGAAGAAAACAATAATAACGGAGATGCTGTACTTTCGCTTACAGCAAAGGATGCGGCAGGTAACGATATAGACCTGACAGGATATACAATAAATATAAAGCCGACAGATGATGCGGATACTTACTATGATGTTAAGCCGGGAGAGATAAATGTAATAAAAGAAACAGGTGAGATAATCTTTGGCGAAGATATATATAACGTGCTTAAAGCTGCCGATGATATCGAGGTAAAGTATGCAAAAACCAAGTTTGATGTGGATGATTTAAGACCTGAACATTATTTTGACTGTACTCAGTATACAGAACAACCTGACGGAAGTATCAAGACTGTTGATTATACACAGCCGGAAGGTGGCCAGAGAATCTACTATGAGGTCAACTTTAACCAGAGCATTAAAGTTAATCTTGAAGGTAAAGATCTTATTACTTCCAAGATAGGAAATTATATAAATGACCTTATATATACACTTCAGGATCTTAAAGATGCTGAGGATACACAGGCAAAGCTCAAAAAACTGCTGGATGATAACCAATATGCTTCAAATGATGATGCTGTAAAACAAATAAATAAAATGCTTAAAGATTTAGATACAGAGATAGCTGTTAAGAAGGAAACCATGCAAAAGACCTTCTCCGGCAATATAACACATTTCCAGGACTATCTTGCAGAGATATCCGCTACACAGTCAGATATCGGAAGCCGTATAACTAAACTTTCCATGGTAAAAACCAGAGTAGAGGAACAGTATGCTTCGTTTAAAGAGCTTAAGTCTGCAAATGAAGATATGGAAACAGAGGAAATCGTTACAGACTTCAACGAGGCAAATCTCGTATACGAATCTGCACTTGCGGCTACAAGTAACGTAATGGATAAGACTTTGCTTGATTATCTGTAAAAATCGTTGTATTATATATGTATTAACACTTTAATAAAGGCTCTGGATAATATATGGGTAATATCAGAGTAAAGATTTCGGGGATAAGTTTATAAGAAAGGTTTTGATTTTTCTGTTTGAACTTATGTGACCAAAAAAGTGTTTATAGAATGAGATGCGAGGAGGAAAAGGGTATGGTAGCAGAAACTAAATTTTTTGGAACTATTGATGTTGAGGATGACAAGTTGATAGAATTCCCAAACGGAATTATCGGATTTGAAAACTTCAAGAAGTTTGCACTTATATTTGACAAGGATCAGGAGGAACGTTCGCCTATAAGTTGGCTTCAGTGTATGGACGAACCGCTTCTTGCTCTTCCGGTAGTAAGTCCTTTGGATATACTTGGTGAGTACAATCCTATCATAGAAGATGAGCTTACAAAGACAATAGGCGATCCTGCCGATGCAGACTTACTTATACTTGTAAGTATGACTATACCTTCTGATCTTACCAAGGTTACTGCAAACCTCAAGGCACCATTTATAATAAATGCCAAGGATAGGAAGGCTATGCAGGTTATAGTTGAGAATCAGGACTATGACATCAGATTTAATGTATATGAGTTTGTAGAGAAGTTAAAAGCAAAGGCGGGTGAGTAGTATGCTGGCATTATCAAGAAAACAGGGCGAATCTATAATGATCGGAAATGATATCGAAATCAGCATACTCGAGATAAAGGGTGAGCAGATAAAGATAGGTATATCAGCTCCAAAGAGCATACCTGTATATAGAAAAGAAATCTATACACAGATACAGGAAGCTAACAAAGAAACAGTTAATTCTGTGGATATTGAGAGCTTGAAAAAGCTTTTATAATAAATGATAAAAGCAGCAATTTGATGGGTTTGTAACTGCATTTTTAGACCGCAAAAAAACAGCGGTAAAATTATATAGACAAATTTTAAATAAAAGTGTAAACTTTTATATATATCTTGACGATATAAGATGTAACAGTAAATGACGATCAGCCTGAGATTACGGATATTCTCGGGCTTAGGCTCTCTATAGAATTATTGAAAATTCTATAGAAAATCACACGGAGGTGGATAGAAGATGGCAATTGAAGGAATTAGAAGTGCAGTGGGAAGCAGTTATACACCTAGACAACCACAGCCAAGTGCTGATATAACGGTTACCGCAGCGAGTGGTAATCAGCCTAAGGTGGAAAACGCTATACCACAGGTAGAAGAAAAGAGTAAGAACTTTAATGATCCTGAGCAGGACAAAAAGAAAAAAGAGGATGAGGCTGCTGTCCAGACTGAGGGTAAAGAGGTTCCTACCGACAAAATCAGGTCTGCGGTTGATACTATCAACAAACAGATAGCTATGAGACACACAAACTGCAGCTTTAAGTATCATGATGACACCAATCGTATATCAATTACAGTTAAGGATACAGACACAGACGAGGTTATCAGGGAGATTCCTGCCGAAAAGGCTCTGGATATGCTTGCAAAGGCGTGGGAACTCGCAGGACTTATGGTAGACGAGAAGAGGTAATTTTGTATTAAGAAAGGAGTGAGATTATGGCTAGAGTAAGAATGACCGGTTTGGCATCAGGACTTGATACTGAGAGCATGGTTAAGGAATTGGTTAATGCAAGCTCAGTTAAGGTTGACAATGTCAAAAAGGATAAACAAAAGGCCGAGTGGAAAAAAGAAGCCTGGCAGGATCTTAATACAAAGTTATATAACTTCTATAAGACAGAGTTATCAGCTCTGAAATTACCGTCAACTTACAACAAAAAATTTGCAAAAGTAAGTGATGATTCAAAGGTATCGGTAAGTACAGGAACAGGAACAACACTTGGTACGCATACTATATCTGTTAAACAAATGGCTTCGTCCGCTTATCTTACAGGCGCCAATATCAAGAGTGGAAACAGTAAATTTACTACTTTTAATACGGCAACTACCGCTACGAATTTTGCAGATATGAAGGATGCAAATGGCGATAGTCTCGGTCTTGAAGGGCAGACTATCAAATTAACAGCTAATCAGGAAGGACTGCCTACAGTTGAATATACTCTTGGTGGTTCAGGAGAAAACGGCGTTGCAAATATAGATGAACTCAATGCTAGGCTTGCGGCAGATGATAACTTTAAGGGTCTTCAGGCGAGCATACAGGACGGAAAGATAACCTTTACCAATTCATCACTTACCAAGGCTGAGGATGGAATAGAGTCGGGAAAAGCTTTTATTATAGAGGCTGATGCACTTGGTTCAAATGGAATAATTGATTATAAGTCTGATGAGGAGTCGGGAAAGGTTACTTCGCTTAGTGGTTTAGATACTAAGCAGCAGATTGAGTTTGGAGCATCAGATATCAATGGAAAGACTATTCTTTCTGATATTGGTATTAAAGTTGGAACATCGTTCTTTATCAATGATAAAGAATTTACGGTTGATGAAAATACTACAATAGATGATTTTACATCAGGCTTGTCAAAGCTTGGTGTTAGTGCAAGCTTTGACACCGGACAGGGTAGATTTTATATTAACTCTTCAAAGGGTGGAGCGGCTAATGATTTTACGATTTCATCTACAGATGCCGATGCTCTTGAGACACTTGGACTTGGAAATGCAGCTAATAAGGTGGATGCTCAGGATGCGATTATAGAGTATAATGGTGTTGAGTATAGAAACGATTCGAATCAGTTTTCTATAAATGGCATGACTATCAATGCTAAGGGCGTTACCGGAAGTTATAATAAGGAAACTGGAGAATTTACTAATGATACCCCGATAAGTGTAACAGTCGGTAATGATACTGATGGTATATATAACAGTATCAAGAGTTTTGTCAATAAGTATAATGAACTTATTAAAGAGATGAACAAACTTTATAATGCAGAAAAGTCAGATTATGATCCTCTTACAGAGGAAGAAAAGAGTTCACTTTCTGACAATCAGATAGAAAAATGGGAAGAAAAAGCAAAATCAGGCTTGTTAAGAAGAGATTCTACCATTGGAAGTTTACTTTCTAATATGAGAACTATACTTAATAAGGCTGTAACTGTTACAAATGAAGATGGTACAACTACACAGTATTCACTTGCATCACTTGGAATAGTAACCGGGAGTGATTGGTCTGAGAATGGTAAGCTTCATATACTTGGAGATGAAGATGATGAAGCATATTCATCTGAACCAAATAAATTAAAGGAAGCACTTGAAAGTAAGTCTGAGATTTTCTCAAAGATATTTGCAAATAGTGATAATGGTTCGGATGGTATCGGAAAACAGATGTATGATTACATGATGAAGGCTATGAAGAAGACTGAGTCAAGCCATGCGCTTACTTTCTATGACGACATAACCATGGATGAAGAGTTGGATGATTATGATGACAAGATTGATGAGTTAAATAAAAAGCTTTCAGATATGGAAGATAAGTATTATAATCAGTTTGCCAAGATGGAGTCAGCTATGGCTAAACTTCAGCAGCAACAGTCATATCTTGCATCACTTTTGGGAACAGCCTAAATTCCAGGTATTACCCAATTATTATAAATTTTAAGCAGGGGGCAAAATATAAATGGCTAACAATGCAGCAAAGGCATATGGTAACAATAAGATAAATACGGCAACTCAGGCAGAGCTTACGCTTATGCTGTATGAAGGAGCGGTGAAGTTTGCAAACAGAGCCAAGGATGCTCTTGAGATAAATGACTACGAAACGGTCAATACCAATATACAGAAATGTCGTAATATAATAGTTGAACTTTTGTCAACTCTTAATCATAAATATCCTGTTGCCAAGGATTTTGAGACACTTTACAACTATATATTTGCACTTTTGACTGAGGCAAATATGAAAAAGGATATGGAGTCACTGGAAAAAGCACTTGTTGAGCTTCGCGATATCAGAGATATCTGGAAAGAAATTATGACCAAAGCAAAAGGACCTCAGCTTGTTCTGGATACAAATTAAGGCGGTGTTATATGAACGAGACAGGTATGTATGTAGGAATTATGAGGGATTCACTCAAACGTAAGAAAGCTTACCTTGATGAGATCGCAGATATTACATCTAAACAAGGCGAGATAGCTGCCGCTGATAAGTTTGACGACGAGGCATTTGGCGAGACAGTAGAAAGAAAAGAAACCCTCATAAATAACATAAATGAGATTGACAAAGGTTTTACTTCGGTGTATGATAGAATCAGAGATAATCTCCTCGAAGAAAAAGATTCATATACGTCAGAACTTAAGGAAATTCAAGTACTTATCAATGCTTGTATGGATAAGGGAAACGAGATAGAGGTACTTGAGGAGAGAAATCGTCATAAGCTTGAAATTATTTTTGCGGGTGAGAGAAAGAACTTAAGACAGGTTAAAAATTCCCGCTCAATTGCAAATAAATATTACAAGACTATGGCGAACGGTATGGTAAATGATGCTATGCTGTATGACAGAAAGAAATAAAAAATTTGTAAAATTTTTCAAAAAAAATTAAATATTGGGGTTAACTTTGTACATATTGCTCCGATATATATACTGTAAGGGTCAAGGAAGACCAAAAATCAAAGGTTATTACGCCTCGGCGTGTAACATAGATTAATATTAACGGCGGCATGACCGCTAGTACATGTTGCAAGGAAGCAACATTATATTCAAGGAGGAATTATTATGGTAGTACAACACAACATGCAGGCAGTAAACACTAACAGAATGTTAGGAACAAATGTTAAGGCAGTAGCTAAGGCAACTGAGAAGTTATCATCAGGATTCGCTGTTAACAGAGCAGCAGATGATGCAGCAGGTCTTTCAATCAGTGAGAAGATGAGAAACCAGATCAGAGGTATTAACCAGGCTGTTAAGAACTCAGAAGATGGTGTATCACTTATCCAGACTGCAGAAGGTAACATGAACGAGATTCATAGCATCCTTCAGAGAATGGGTGAGCTTGCTACTAAGGCAGCTAACGACGTTAACGCAACTGAAGATCGTACAGCTATCCAGAATGAGATTACTGAATTAACAGCTGAGATTGATTCTATTTCTAACAAGGCAGCATTCAACGGCACTAAGCTTTTGAATGGTGACTTCAAGGATAAGAATCTTCAGGTTGGTGCTGTTGCAAAAGAGAATATGGCGATTACTATTGCTACTATGAGTGCTTCAAAGCTTGGCGTTACAAGCCTTTCAATGGCTTCTCATGGATCAGCATCAGATGCTATGTCTAAGATAAGCGCAGCTATCAAGACTGTTTCAGCAGCAAGATCAGAACTTGGTGCTAAGCAGAACAGACTTGAGTACACTATCAACAATCTCAATAACTATAGTGAGAACTTAACTTCAGCTGAGTCACAGATTCGTGATACTGATATGGCTTCAGAGATGACTAACTACACTAAGAATAACATTCTCCAGCAGGCTGCACAGTCAATGCTTGCACAGGCAAATCAGTCTACTCAGGGTGTACTTTCATTATTAGGTTAATTAATTTAATCTACAAAATATGGCTGACTCGGTTACGGGTCAGCTTATTTTGTTTATAACGATAATTATGATGAAATTGGAGGAAAATAAATTGGGGAATAATATTCAGGAAACAATGGAAAAATTGGAAAATATAGCAAACGAGCTTTATAATGGCAATATAAATATAGGGATGGCTGAGATGAACCTTGTTTTGGGTGATATATCATTTTTTGCAACTAATATGCCGGAAGAAAAGAGAAGCAGTTTGATTAATGATGCGCTTACGCCTCTATTAGAAAGCATGGAAAATAAGGATGCAGTTGGTATGGCGGATATTATATCTTATGAATTGATAACATCATTAAAAGAATAATTATTATTTAACAGGAGAGACCGGTATGGATATTTATAAAAAGAATCTCGATGCATTAAAAAAATACAATATTGATCTTTACGATTTAATTAATGAAGGAAATTTTTCATGGAATGAAAATGAGACGTTAGTTGAAAAGTCAAAAAAAGATGAGATAATACTTGCGTATTGTAAAGGCAATCAAAAAACTTATCTTTCCTCAAAATATAATTCAGAAAATGAAGCAAAAAAAATAATGCAAGATAAAGTGGATATGCCAGATGTGTCAGTTCTTTATTTGTTTGGTATTAGTAACGGAGATGCTGTAAGAGAGTTTTTAAGTAATACGGAGAAATGCAATTGTATTGTCTACGAACCAAAGAAATCAATTTTTATGACAGTGCTACAGAATATAGATATTAGTGATTTATTGGAATCGAATCGATTAAGAATCGTGGTTGATGAAATTAATAGAGAGAAATTTTACAGCTATTTGGAGGTAACGGTTCTGCCTAATAATGTTAAAACAAATAAGTATTTTGCACTTCCAATTTATGAAAGGATTTTTCATGAAGAGTATTTGGTGTTTCTTAAAATGGTACTTGAGAAGTATGAAAATTTGGAAATAGAGATAAATACAATGTCGATGTTTGGTAATAAGATGTGTTATAACTCAATACATAATATGCAATATCTTGTTGGGTGTAAAAGTGCTGTGGAATTATATGATACAGCACCGGAAGGTATACCAGCCATAGTTGTATCTGCTGGTCCATCTTTAGAAAAAAATCTTGATTTGTTAAAAGAAGTACATAATAAAGCATTTGTTATTGCTGTTGATACAGCTATACCAAAAGTAATGTCTAGAGGAATAAAACCAGATATGATAATTTCGGTTGATTGTGCTAAAAGTACAAAACATTTTGAGGTTGAAGGCATTAATGATATACCATTTATGGTGGATATGTCATCAAATTATGATGTATTAAATTTTGTTGATTCCAATAATTATATATTTTATTCGTCGAATTCTATAATATGGGATAATATGTTCAGAGATGCCGGTAGTGAGATAAAGATGGTATATGCCGGAGGTTCAGTAGCGATTGATGCGCTTGTAAATATGATATTATTTGGATTTAAAAAAATTATACTTATTGGACAAGACTTATCATTTACAAATAATAAACAGTATGCAGATGATGATGAAATAAACAAAGACGAAATAAAAGCAACTACTTTTTATGTAAAAGATATATATGGTAATGATGTGTTGACAAAAAAAGATTATTTTACTTTTATAAGAGCAATAGAGGAAATTGCATATAATCATAGAGATATAGTTGAAATAATTGATGCTACAGAAGGAGGAGCTTTCAAGAGAAATACTACTATTATGACATTGAGAGAAGCAATAGATAAGTATTGTAAAAATAAATTTGATGTTGATGAATTTTTATCCAAGCCTAAGCGATTATTTATGGGTGATGATAAAAGAATAATAACGGATACAATAATAAATATGAAATCCAATATGCAGAATATGAAAGAAAAAATGCATAAGGGATATAAACTTGCAAAAGAAGGTAAAGAATTACTTTTAAATAAAAAATACAATGTTGAACGATTAAAAAAAATCAATAAATTTATATATGAATTGGATGAAGATTTTCTTGATATGGATGAGCGGTCTTTTATCGTCGGATATGAGCCGACAACAAATTATGAGTTTTTAAGAGATTATTATATTGAAGAAGAAGATCATATAAAGGAGTCAATTCGTATGTATAGTAAAAGTGAGAAATATTATAAAGATTTGACTGCGAGTATAAAGGAAATAATTAAAATGTTAGACGAATGCTATGAGGACATACAGAAGGGAGAAAAAAATGCTTAATGGGAAAACAATATTAATAACAGGTGGAACAGGCTCATTTGGAAAAAAGTTTTTAGAGATGTTTTTTAAGAAGTATAATCCTAAAAAAGTGATTATTTATTCTAGAGATGAGTATAAGCAAAGTGTAATGAAAACAGAGTTTGCTAATATGGTTGATATATCTAGAGTTAGATTTTTTATAGGCGATGTTAGAGACAAGGATAGATTATACAGGGCATTTGCCGGAGTAGACTATGTTATACATGCTGCAGCAATGAAGCAGGTTCCTACATGTGAGTATAATCCTTTTGAAGCTATAAAGACTAATATTCATGGCGCACAAAACGTAATAGATGCAGCGCTTGATTGTGGTGTAAAAAAAGTTGTTGCACTATCGACGGATAAAGCAGTTAATCCGATTAATCTATATGGTGGAACAAAACTTGTTTCGGATAAACTATTTATAGCTGCGAACGCATATAGAGGAGAAAATTATAAAACTGTTTTTTCTGTTGTAAGATATGGAAATGTAGCGGGGAGTAGAGGATCTGTTATACCTATTTGGAAAAAGATAATAGATAATGGAGGTAAAACACTTGGCGTTACTGATATGAGAATGACTAGATTTTGGATAACACTTGAGCAAGGTGTTGAGCTTGTGTTTAAGGCGCTTGAAGAATCAAAGGGTGGAGAAACATATATATCTAAGATACCATCGTTTCATATAGGAGATTTGGCAAAAGCGATGTTGTCTGATTGTGAAATAGATGAATTTGGCATTCGTGAAGGAGAAAAACTTCATGAGATAATGGTAACAAAGGATGATTCGTGGTCAACATATGAGTACGACAAGCATTTTATCATTTATCCTCACTATAGTTGGGCAAATGAAGAAGATATTTTGGTTGGTGGAAAAAAAGTTGAAGAAGGATTTAGCTATACTTCTGATAACAATAATCAATGGTTTGATGTTGAAGATTTAAGAAGAGAATTGAAATTGTTGGGTTTTTTGGCATAAGAAAAGGGGTTTGATATGAGAAAATATGGGATAGAAAAAAACGTAATAGAAATAGTAAGAGACAAAATAGTTGAATTAGATAAAGAAAAAAAGTTTGATAATCACAGAGTGGTGCTATTTGGTATAACTGAAGCAAGTAACGTTGCTTTAGAGATTTTAAGAAGTAAAAATGTTATTGTCGAAGCAATTATAGATAACAATCCGAGTAAAAAGAATTTGGTTCGTGAGGAAGTACAGGTTTGTAGTCCAAAAGAAAAATTAATCCCATTTGATGAATCTTATCTTATACTTATCGGTGGTAATTATTATAATGAAATGGTTAATCAATTAAAAAAGATGGGGTATGATGAAGAAAAAAATATTATAAGATTCTTTAATCCGCATGAGGTGATTTCAAACTATAATGAAGAATCGTTGACAGAGATTAGTTGGTCTGAAGAAAGAGAAGTTCAGTTAAATGCGCTTATTTTTTTGAAAGAAAAGTGTATAGAATGCAACGTTAATTATTATCTTGCGTATGGTTCATTATTAGGAGCAGTTCGCCATAAAGCTTTCATTCCATGGGATAATGATATAGATGTTTTTATAATGGAAAAAGATTTAAAAAAATTATATGATACTATTAGTCCTGAGGACGATTACGAATTGTTATTACCAGGAGTTACAGAAGGATATATTTTTTTAACTCCTATGTTAGTTGATAAAAAAACTGTATCGAGGATAATAGATTTTCCGTTTATAATTAAAACAGGTTTAGGAGTAGATATTTTTCCGTTAGTTGGTTTAGGTAAAACTATAGAAGAAGCAGAAAAATTTTTGCATAATAGTTATATTTTAGTTAATGATTTCAAGAAAAAAATATTGGAAGATGGAAAGAATAATCTTATTCATATACATAAGTGTATTGATTTTTCACATAAGTATGAAAATAAAGATAATGAATATATAGGAAGTTTATTTGGACATACTGAAGATGGTATTCATATATTTAAGAAAGATTGGTTTAATGTCCCATTGTTCGTCCCCTTTGAAAATGAACTTTTTTCAATTCCTATTGGATGTCATGATTTGCTAACACGTGTATATGGCAATTATATGGAATTGCCACCGAGAGAGAAACAGACTAGTAAAAATCATCCATGGAAAAACTATAGAATAAAATGATAATTTGTAAGTTTTGTTATAATTTTTTTAAATAAAGTGAGTTATGACAAATTATAAGTTTGAAAATAAATTGCGATGTAAAAACTAAAAAATATTTGAATAAAAAATCAGTTTGACAGATAACTTTAAAGAATAAGCTGGTAATGAGGAAAAAATTATAATTATTATCGGAGGCTTGATAAATGAGTAAAATTGTATATACATGTTTTTGTACGGATATTATTCATGAAGGACATATGAATATTATAGAAAAGGCAAAAAAGCTGGGAAGCGTAATAGTTGGAGTGTTATGTGATTCAGAAATGATTAGATATAATCGATTTCCAATTTTAACTACGGAAGAACGTGTAAAAATGGTAAAAAAAATACCAGGAATCAAAGATGTCATTATCCAAAATAGTATACTTTATGATGAAGTCATTGCTTCTATTCATCCAGATTATGTTGTCCATGGGGATAATTGGAGTTCGGGTCCACTGCAAGTTATACGAAATAATATTGTTGGTTTATTAAAAGAATTTGGTGGCAAATTAGTAGAAGTTCCTTATACCAAGAATGAAACTGTACAAAAAATCGATCAACAAATGCGAGAAAAAATGGCGATGCCGGAATTGCGAAGAGCAAGGCTGAGAAAATTATTAAAGCTTACCCCTATTGTTAAAGCGATTGAAGTTCACAGTGGCTTGACTGGATTGATTGCTGAAAAAACAATAGTTTCAGAAGGAGAGGCTATAGATCAGTTTGATGCAATGTGGATTTCCAGCCTATGTGATAGTACGGAAAAAGGAAAACCAGATATTGAGTTAGTCGATATGACAAGTCGTTTTCGTACAATCAATGATGTTATGGAGGTTACTACAAAACCTATTATTTTTGATGGGGATACTGGAGGGCTTACAGAACATTTTGTATATATGGTTCGTTCCCTTGAACGAATGGGAGTGAGTGCTGTAATTATAGAAGATAAAACGGGGTTAAAGAAAAATAGTTTGTTTGGAACAGAAGTTGTTCAAACACAGGATAATATTGAAAATTTCTGCTATAAAATCAGTGAAGGAAAACGCTCACAACTTTCAGATGATTTTATGATTATTGCAAGGATAGAAAGTCTAATTCTAAAAAAAGGAGAGGATGATGCTTTAAAAAGGGCATATGCTTATATTAAAGCTGGAGCAGATGGGATTATGATTCATAGCAGAGAAAAAAGACCTGATGAAATAATTAATTTTTGTGACGAGTTTAGAAAAAAAGATGATAAAACACCCATTGTAGTTGTGCCAACAAGTTTCAACACAATTACTGAGGAAGAACTGTCCAAACATGGAGTAAATATTGTAATATATGCAAATCACCTTCTTAGAGCGGCATATCCGGCTATGGAGAATGTTGCAAGAACGATATTAACACATCATAGGGCAAAAGAGGTTGATGATTGTCTCATGTCAATTAATGATATAATAACTCTAATTGATGAGATATAAGGAGGTATATTAATGGTAGATGATAGAAAAATGATAGAATGTGATAAAATATCTACATGTGATATGAATATGGATTGTATGAATTGCGGTAATGCAGCATGCTCAATAAGAAAGTATGATTACGATAAAATGGGAAAAGATGTCGACCTTATGGAAAGAGTAAGATTAAAAAAGGCTAACCGAGATAATTTGTACAGTTTAGAGCCTCCGTTTCCTCGTTCAAATTTTTTAATGGAAATTTCAAATGCATGTAATCATTCTTGTATTTTTTGCGCGCATCAAAAGATGCAACGAAGGGTTGGAAAGATGGATAAGAAAAAAGCATTTGATATCCTTCAACAAGCCTATGATTTAGGAACAAGAGAGGTTGGCTTTTATGCTACAGGAGAACCTTTTATTGTTCCGGAACTTCCTGAATATATTGCAAAGGCTAAAGAGATTGGATATACATATGTGTATTTAACTTCTAATGGTTCATTGGCAACTCCTGAAAAAATTCGTGCTGTTATTGATGTGGGGCTTGATAGCATTAAGTTTTCTATAAATGCACCACAACGTAAACTATATGAATTTATTCATGGTCACGATGACTTTGATAAGGTTATGGAACATTTAAAGTATTTAAATCAATATAGACAGGAAACAGGAAAAAACTATAAAATTTATGTTACAGGTATTTTGACTCGTTTTACGGAGAATCTAAAGGATAAGTACTATGAAGTGTTTGATGGATTAGCTGATCAGATTGTATTTAAATACGTATATAATCAAGGTGGATATATGCCTGAAATAGAAGATTATTTGAGATGTGAATGTGATAATGAGGAACGTAGAAAATGCAATCTTCCGTTTGATGCAGTTTCGGTAACAAAAGAAGGTTATTTATCAATAGAAAATGCAGATTATGAAAACATGTTGATCGTGGCAGATTTAAATAAGGTTTCTCTCCATGATGGTTGGTATGGAGATGTTATGAAGGATATGAGATGTAGGTTTATGGAAGATAAGCTTGAGGGAACTCTTTGCGATGGATGTGTTCATCATACAAAAGCTCCTGCAAAACCTATTATGGCTGAGTGTTCGGAAATTCAAAATGAATATGTATTTGATGATAGTGTGGTTAAAGAACGTATAGAAAAGTGTGATCTTACAGTTTACGTTCCTATGGCATGCGATATTATACATCCAGGACATATTAATATTATAAAAAAAGCATCAAAATATGGTAAAGTCATAGTTGGACTTTTTACTGATGATGCAATTGCATCTTATAAGCGCATTCCGTATATGCCATATGAACAAAGAAAGATTGTCGTTGAGAATCTAAAAGGGGTATCTGAGGTTATTCCACAGGAAACAAGAGATTATATTCCTAATTTACGCAAGCTTAAAGCGGATTTTATGGTTCATGGAAAGGATTGGAGAGAGGGACCGCTTGCCACTGTACGCAAACAGGCAATAGATGCGATGAAAGAGTGGGGAGGTCAGGTGATTGAGCCTGATTATACACAAGGTGTTTCGTCCACAATGATTCAGAAAAAGATAGTTGAAAGAGCTGTAGAAGAAATAAAAAATTGAAATATTGTTGATTTATAGCCTATATGTGTGTATAGGGATATTTGAAAGTGGTAAAGATGGTATAATTAATAATAGCGGTTTGTAGTTTTGGAAAACTGAGAGGTAGAGTATAAGATGAAAGTAAAAAAAATGGTTGAAATTATAGGTTCAGATTTCTATACTGGTGTTCCTGATAGTCAACTTAAGGCGCTTTGTAATTACTTAATGAATACTTATGGGATTGATTCGCATCATCATATTATTGCTGCTAATGAAGGAAATTGTACAGCATTAGCAGCAGGATATCATTTGGCAACGGGGAAGATACCTGTAATTTATTTGCAGAATTCTGGTGAAGGAAATATTATTAACCCAGTAGTAAGCTTAATGAACAATAAGGTGTATGCAATTCCTGCAATATTTATCATTGGATGGCGTGGAGAACCTGGAACCTATGATGAACCGCAGCATATTTACCAAGGTGAGGTGACAATAAAAATCCTTCAAACTTTAGGAATAAATTATTTCATTATTGGAAAAGAAACCACGGATGATGAAGTTGAAAGAAAAATGAAGGAATTTCAAGAAATGCTTAAGCATGGACTTGATGTGGCTTTTATTATTCGTAAAGGTGCACTTACATATGATTCAAAAGTTGAATATAAAAATGATAATAAAATGGTTCGCGAGGAGATAATTGAACACATTGTAAAAGCATCTGAAGAGGATCCGATTATTTCTACAACAGGAAAGGCTTCAAGAGAACTGTTTGAGATACGGACTACTAAAAAACTAAGTCACAAGTATGATTTTTTAACAGTTGGCTCTATGGGTCATAGTTCTTCAATTGCGCTTGGTATTGCACTTAATAAGCAAAAACAGCGAATTTGGTGTATTGATGGAGATGGATCAGTTCTTATGCATATGGGTTCTATGGCAGTTATTGGCGCAAATAGACCAAAGAATTTGATACATATTGTTATCAATAATGGCGCTCATGAGACAGTGGGTGGTATGCCAACTGTAGCAAATAGTATTAATTTGGCTGCGATTGCAAAAGCGTGTGGATATCCAAATGCGAAAAGTGTTGATAATATTGATGATTTAGATTATGCTTTGGAAACTTCTAAGAATAAAAGGGAATTGAGTTTTATTGAGGTAAAGTGCAATATTGGGTCAAGAGACAACCTTGGTCGACCGACAACAACAGCTTTGGAAAATAAGATGCGTTTTATGAGTTATATAGAATCTCTTTAATTTTCATTAATAAAATGCTGGCTGATATTATAATAGTTTAGGTTTAATCATTTACAGTTTATAATGATTTTGCATGTGCATTTTTTAAAATTAAAGGATAGGAGTACCAAAATTTATGATAGAATTATTGGAGATAAATCAGAATAAATGGACTGAATTACATACACAAGACAGGTATCATCCAAAATATCCAGCTGAAGAAGTGGTTCAGTTTGTATTCCATAATTTTATGAGAGACGGTAAGACTAAAATATTAGATGCTGGATGTGGTGCCGGAAGACATGTTATGTTTATGGCGCAAGAACATCTGGTTCCGTATGGTGTGGATTATTCTAAGACAGGTGTGGAATATACAAAAAATTTACTCAATCTAAATGGATTTACGGATTATACAGATAATATAAAATGTAGTTCAGTAACAAGTCTTCCGTTTGAAGATAATAGTTTTGATGGAGTAATATCATATGGAGTGCTATATTATCTACATGAAGATGAGATAAAAGAAGCTGTATCCGAGATGAAAAGAGTATTAAAAAATGATGGTAAGATTTTTGTGGTTGTTCGTTCCACGGAAGACTATAGATATATAGAACATAGTCAAAGTAATGAAGTGGTAATAGATGATAATGATAAGAGTCATGCTGCATTTAGTGAAAACGGAATGCATATGTATTTTTTTACTAAAGATTTTTTGAAGAATCTTTTTAAGGAATGGAAGTGTGTAACAATTGATCGCATTATACAGACACATGATAATGAAAGCTTTGAGGATAATAATTTTATAATTGCTGCCTCAAAATGATCGCTAAAGGGAGAATAAAAATGGGTAAAATTATACTTAGTGGACACCAGCCTAACTATATGCCATATCCGGGTTTGATAGGAAAGATAATGCAGTCTGACAAATTTATATATGTAAGTAATGTTCAATTTGAAAAGAAAAGTTGGCAAAACAGAAACAGAATCAAGGGAGTTGATACGGAAATATTTTTAACAGTTCCGGTTAAATCAAAAGGAAAGTTTGATCAAAAAATTAAGGATGTGTTAATTAACAATAATATAGATTGGAGAAGGAAGCATTTTTCCTCAATTCAATTAAATTATAAAAAAACAAAATTCTTTAACAGATATATAGATTTTTTTGAAGACCTATATAAAAAAGAATGGGAAAAATTAAACAATTTAGATATATACATAACAAATTGGATATTGGAGGAATTGGGTTGCAGTACAGAGATTTTCTATGATACAAATTATAATTTCGTTGGAAAGAGTAATGATTTGTTGGTTGAAATGACAAAAGAGTTGTCTTGTGCGGTATATCTTTCTAACAAAGGAAGTCAGAATTATGTAGATATTTCTAAGTTTAATACAAATGGCTTAGATCATATGTATTTGGATTTTCTGTGTCCGAAGTACGTTCAGGGTAAGGGTGATTTTATACCAAATCTGTCCATTATAGATATGTTATTTAGATATGGTACAGAATGGACTAAAAATGTTATACTGGATAAAGAAAATTATTTGTATAGTGAACTCAATAAAGAAATTAGATAGATAATCGGGAGTAATCATATGATAGGATTTTGCGTGGATGCAAATTCAAATATTGGTATGGGCCATTTGATGAGATGTTTTTGTATTGCGAATGAGTTGAACAAAAGAAAGAAGGATTTTTTTTTCGTTTTATCAAGTGACGCTGATGATACATTTTTAAAAGAGCATGAATATTTGTATTTTCGAATAAAAAAATTTGGAAAGCAAGGATGGAATAGTGAAGAAATAGTAGAATGCATATTAAAAAATGATTGCAAGTGCCTTTTTATAGATACATATAGGATTGAAGAAAATGATATTTTAGAAATTAAAAAACATACAAAAGTTGTGTATATGGATGACTTATATGAATTTGACTGTCCAGCGGATATAGTAATTAATCATAATATTGAGGCAACTGTAGAAAAGTATTATCCGTCAAAATATACAGACCGAAATCTTTATGTTGGAGTAGAGTATTTTCCGTTGAGAGAGGAATTTATTTTAGAAACAAATAAACCATTACAAAAGAATGTTAAAGAGGTTTTAATAACAACGGGTGGTACAGATCCATATCATATTTCTGTTAAAATTATGGATATTCTATCAGTATTTTATAGTGAAATTAATTTTAATATTTTGATTGGAGTTTTTTATGATGAAGCTTATAAAAAACAAATAAAAAATATATCTATTGAACGTGAGAATGTTCAAGTTATTAGTTGGGGCCAAAATATGGCTAAAATTTATAAAAACAGTGACTTAGTAATAGCTCCCGGATCTACTACGATTTATGAGGCTTTATCAATGGGAGTTCCTTGTATCAGTTTTGAATTTGTAGATAATCACCATATGCAATGTATTGCAATGGATGAGTTAAATATTGTACCTTTTATTGATAAGCTTAATAATATTGATAGTATTAAAGAAAAAAGAATAAAAGAAATATTTGCTGAAGAATTATCATTTCAGGTAAGAAAAGAGCAACACGATAAATGCAGAAGATATTTTGATAAAAAGGGAACAAAGAGGATTGCAGATATACTTATGGAGGATTAGTTTATGAGAATGGTCATAGGATTTAGAGCATCTTCTATTATGTACAGTTGGCTTGTCAGTAATGAGATTAAGGGTACAGTTTTATTACCAGCAAATATATGTGAAACAGTTCCGGCTGTTTATGTGAAAGCCGGATTGAAAATAAAATTGTGCGATATAGATAAAGAAACGTATGATATATCTGAAGAAATAATAAGAAAAAAATTAAGTGCTGAAATAAAAGTGTTACATTTTAATCATACATATGGAAGAAAAAATGTTGAACAGGACACATTGATATGCAAAATAAAAAATGAATATCCCAATATTTTAATTGTTGAGGATCGTTGTTTGTGTGAACCTGATTTAAGTGTTCCCAAAACAGTAGCTGATATAGTTATATATTCTACAGGCAATACTAAAGTAGTGAATATTGGAAAAGGCGGTTTTGCTTATATAGGTGAGAAATGGAATTACATAGAGCAAAATGAACCATTTTCAGATAAAGCAGACGCAGAATTTGATAAGCATATTAAAGAATGTCATAGTAATATTAGACCGGTTGATTGGAAAATTATGAAAGCTGAATGGATAAAGTTTGACTTGGGTATGTCGCAGGATGAGTATATGGATGAATTAAATAAAGAATTACCGAGGTCAATAAAACATAAAAAAATAATTAATGAGATATATAGTGGATTAAATGGGTCACTTGAGGATGATTATAATATATGGAGATATCAGTTGTTGTTAAAGAATGCAATAGAATGTAAAAAGGCATTGTTTGAAAATGGTTTATATTGTAATAATCATTTTATGAGTCTTGGAAATGGATATTTTTCTGACGAAGAAACCAGTAATTGTAATTTTTTATATAACCATATACTAAACCTGTTTAATGATTTTTGTTATACAGAGGAACAGGCAAAGAAAACTGTTCAAATATTGAAAAAAATAATGATACCATATTAATAATTGGGTATATTATCTGAGGAAGTTAAAGATGGAAAAAAATAGAATTGCAATAATTACAGCAAGAGGTGGCAGTAAAAGAATACCTAAAAAAAATATAAGAGATTTTTGCGGAAAACCAATAATAGCCTATTCTATTGAAGCGGCGATAGAATCGGATTTATTTGATGAAATTATGGTTTCTACTGATAGTGAGGAAATTGCGGATATTGCCCGAAAATATGGAGCATCTGTACCATTTATGAGAAATGAATTTACATCCGGAGATTTTGCAACAACTGATGATGTTTTGAAAGAGGTTTTGCTGGAATATCAAAAAAGGGGTATTATTTTTTCACAGATGGCTTGCATTTATCCGACAGCACCATTTGTAACGGCTCAGAAAATAAAAGATTCATTAAAAATAATGGATGAAATGAAGGCGGATGCCGTGTATTTTGTAGTAAAGTTTTCTTTTCCGCCACAGAGAGCCTTTGTGATAAATAATGGAATATTAGAATACAAATATCCGGAATATGAATTTACAAGATCTCAGGATTTAGAAGCTATTTATCATGATTGTGGACAATTTTATTGGATGAAGCCTGAACATTATCTGGATGGAATACCGGAAAAGGTAAGAATTCCTTATATTGTATCTGAGATGGAGGTTCAAGATATAGATAATGAAACAGATTGGGAATTGGCTGAATTAAAATATATAAATATGATGAAACATAAAAAGATATATTAAATATAGAAAAGTGATAATTTGAAAGGATAAAAATGAAAAAAAAAATAGTAATCGATAAAAAAATAATCAGTGAAGAATCGCCAACATATATCATAGCGGAAATGTCAGGAAATCATAATATGAGTTTTGATAGAGCTAAAGAAATCATATATATGCTCAAGGATTCAGGAACAGATGCAATAAAACTTCAGACATATACGGCAGATACTATAACCATTGATAGTAATCGTCCGGAATTTCAGATTGACGGAGGTTTATGGGATGGTGAAAATTTGTATTCACTTTATAAAAAGGCTTTTACTCCGTGGGAGTGGCAAAAGGAACTGATGGAATATGCAAACAGCTTAGGCCTTAGTTGTTTTTCTTCGCCTTTTGACTTGACGGCCGTTGATTTTATAGATGATATTGGTATGCCGGCGTATAAGATAGCATCATATGAGATTAATGATATCCCGATGATTCGAAAAATAGCAAAAAAAAGAAAGCCAGTTATTATTTCCACAGGAGTTGCTTATCTTGCGGATATAGAAAGAGCAATCAAAGCATGTAAAGAAGAGGGAAATGAAGATGTTATTTTGTTAAAATGCACATCTGCATATCCTTGTCCATATGAAGATATGAATATAAAGACTATTCCGTTAATGAAGGAAACTTTTGATTGCTTGGTTGGGTTGTCAGATCACTCTTTTGGTGATGAGGTAGCTATCGGTGCTATAGGATTAGGTGCAAATGTTATAGAAAAACATGTAACAATTCGTAGAGAAGATGGTGGTCCGGATAGTGGTTTTTCAATGAATATGGATGAGTTTGTAGAGATGGTTAAAAGAATTCGAAATGTAGAAAAAGCAATAGGAAAGGGTACTTTTGAATTGAGACCAAAACAAATTAAAGAAAGGATGGATATGAGGTCTCTTTATGTAGTTAAGGAAGTAAAAAAGGGTGAAGTTTTTACAGATGAAAATATAAAATCTATTCGACCTTCATGCGGATTACACCCAATTTATTATGAATATGTTATTGGCAAAACAGCAGCTTATGATATTCATAAAGGTGTGCCTATGGAGTTTGGTATGGTTGAGGGGTTGGAGATAATTGATGTTTAAGATTATATAGCACAATATAATAATCTAAAAATATATTATGTGAAAAATGCTGTAAAAAAATGGAGGTAAATATGAATCGACTTGCAATTAATGGTGGAATACCTGTTAGAAATACAAAAATAGGATATGGATGCCAATGGATTGATGAGGATGATATAGAAGCGGTAGTAGATGTTTTAAGAAGTAATTTTCTTACCTGTGGACCTAAAATTAATGAACTTGAAACAGCATTATCTGAATATACAGGGGCAAAATATAGCGTAGTCGTGAATAGTGGTACATCAGCTCTTCATTGTGCATGCATAGCTGCTGGTATAGGACCTGGTGATGAGGTAATAACTACACCGCTTACATTTGCGGCAAGTGCAAATTGTATTCTTTATTGTGGAGCAATCCCTGTTTTTGCTGATGTTGATATTAACACTTATAATATTTCTCCTGAGAGTATAGAAACATATATTACAGATAAAACCAAGGCTATAATTGCGGTAGATTTTACAGGACAGGCTGTTGATTTTGATGCAATTAAGAAAATATGTGATAAATATGGGCTTATTTTTATAGAAGATGCAGCGCATTCTATAGGAACAGCTTATAAAGGAAAAAAGGTAGGTTCGTTAGCCGATATGACATGTTTTTCATTTCATCCTGTTAAAACGATAACAGGTGGAGAAGGAGGTGCTATACAGACTAACAGTGAAAAATATTACAAGAAACTTGTGTTAGCACATGCACATGGAATAACGAGAAGTATAGAAGAAATGTCGGAAAGTGCGCCCGAAGGTCCATGGTATTATGAACAAATAATGCTTGGTTACAATTACCGAATGACAGATATTCAGGCAGGTCTTTTAATCAGCCAGCTATCTAAATTGGATAAGTTTAAGCAAAGGCGTCAAGAGATAGTGAGATATTATAATGAAGCATTTAATAATATGCAGGAAATTATAGTTCAAAATGAAATACCGGAATCTGATACATGCAGACATTTATATATTATCCGATTGAATTTTGATAGACTAAAATGTACCAGACGAGAGTTTTTTGACGCATTAAATGCTGAGAATGTTGGATGTCAGATTCATTATATTCCTACATATTGGTTTCCTTATTATGCAAATCTAGGATATGAGAAAGGAATTTGCCCGAACGCAGAATCCATATATAAGAGTGTAATAAGTATACCTTTATATCCTAAGATGACAAATGAAGATGTCGAAAGTGTTATAAAAGCTGTAAAAAAAATTGTTGATTATTATAGGCGTTAATTCCTTTATAGGATATAGCATTAGAATTACGTGTGTTTTTTGGGGGAATAATATGCGTTTAAAATTAAATGTCGCTGAAAATTCAATAATGATGGATTCTATTTATACAAATGATTTGTTTAATGATAATAAAGATTTTCCGGTTCTTACTATTGGCAAAGACAGTTATATAGAAGAAGCATGGGTTGAGAATGTCATTGATGAAAAGTATATATATAATATACAGGTTGGACGATACTCTGCTATAGCGCACGATGTTACATTTATTATAGATATGAACCATGATTATAGAAAACCGGCACTTGGAAGAATCACGGGTATTGCATATAGAAGACCTGAGTTTACGAAGCGCAAGGGTCAGATTATTATTATGAATGATTGTTGGATTGGTGAGAAGACGATTATTAATAGTGGGGTTACTGTTCACAATGGCGCTGTTGTGGCTGCCGGGGCAGTTGTTTCCAAAGATGTGCCGGCATATAGCATAGTTGCGGGTAATCCTGCCAAAGTTATAGGTTATCGTTTTGATGAGAAAACCATTAATATGCTAAAGCGTATTAAGTGGTGGAATTGGTCTTATGATAAGGTTTTGGAGCGTTCGCAGGATTTGTATGGCGATATAGATTTTTTTACCCAAAAGTATATCAATGAGGTAGGAGATTTATATAATGTGCCATTGCCAGAGATTAATCTGATAGAAAAATCCAATGCAGGTGAAGATAAAAGAATATTATATATACCGGATTTTGAACAGGACTATCCGACATATCCACACGTTATAGATGAGTTTGTAAGAGCATATGCTGATACCAATACAGAATTACTTCTTTACATTAAAGAAGATGAGTTTTTGAATGATAAGTTGAATCTTTTAAATGATATTTTTGAAAAATATGAGAAGGATAACTGTTATGTGAATTTATATGTGGGAAATTTGTCTGATGAAAGAGGTCTGTTTGCCATTTCTGATGGCTATATTACAAACAGAAGTATAGATAATGTGTGCCATATGGATATGGCAGACAGTTATGGATTAAAAGTTTTTTCGGGAGTTGATTATCCGATATTTAATTCACCTAAAGTGAAATCTATGGTGAAAGCAGGATCAAATGATTCTAAAACGCCTATTGAAAATGACAAGTTTATATTTGATATCGTAAAAAAACAAAATGAAGTTATTAAAAAAGTTACTTCAGATTATGATAATATTGCAAATCATATAGCTCGGTTATCTGTAAATCAGGTTGCTATGAATAGTTCTGTTGACAATTTAAAGTACGAACTTTTATATAATACCGAACGTCCACAGTACCCAAAGATTCTTTCGGGAGATATGGCTATAGAAAAGATAATAAATGAAGGAAAGTCCATGTCCAGATTTGGAGATGGAGAGTTTGCGGTTATTGCCGGAGTAGACAGACAGAAATTTCAGAGAGTAGACTCAAAATTGGCTGAACGCTTAAGGAAAATTTTAATGGCTAAGCAAGATGACGTTTTGGTGTGCATTCCAGATATATATGGAGATTTATCAAAATATAATACAGAATGTAAATATAATATACGTGCATATATGTCAGAAGATATAAGAAAACAACATTATGCGCTTATTGATATGGCAAAGGATTATTATGATGCATATGTAACCAGACCTTATGCAAGCTATATAGACAATAATACAGATGCGCCTAAAAAACGGTTTGATAATCTGAAGAGAATCTGGAATGGTAAGAAGCTTTTGATCATTGAAGGCGAGAAGACAAGATTAGGAGTAGGCAATGATTTATTTGCCGGAGCAGTTGATATAAAGCGTATACTTGGTCCGGCTGAGCATGCATTTGACAGGTATGATGATTTGTATAAAGA
Source organism: uncultured Lachnospiraceae bacterium (assembly GCA_902762955.1). Taxonomy (GTDB): domain Bacteria; phylum Bacillota; class Clostridia; order Lachnospirales; family Lachnospiraceae; genus Coprococcus_C. The sequence goes on along the minus strand of CACWQH010000020.1, from coordinate 16,371 downwards.
AGCAATTAGCTTCCTTGAAAGCAATGATGATTATCTCACTTTAATAGCGATGGGAGCAACTGCGACAGTGCTTGCTTATGAAATTGCCATGAAAGGTTTTCAGGCACTTGATATAGGACATATAGATATAGAGTATGAGTGGATGCTTGCCGGAAAGGGCGTAAAGGTTCCTGTAAAGGGCAAGTATAACAATGAGGTTAGTGGCGGAGACGTGGTAGAGGATATCTGTGATGAGAAATATGAGAGAGAGATAATCAGAAGGATTGTGTAAACCAATTGCCGGTTGTTTATTAAAATGGAGATTTTTTCACTTCTGTTTAATATTTACAGGTTTCTTGAGAGTATAAAATAAAGTGTGTAAGTTACCGGTAACTTACACACTTTATTTTATACTCTCTCTTTTTCGTTAAAAAATTGAGATAATGATGTGTAACCTTTTACTCAAGTGTGAAAAGTGTGTACACACACTTTTCACACTTGACACAACAAAGTATATAAGGAGGCACATTAGTACTCGCTATAGAGCGTTTACGATAAAGGTATGCCTTATACTGTTACTGAATAAAGGCTTGACATATTTTGCGAATATAGTATAATTGAATTCGCTATACATAGAATTTTGCTGCAAAATAGTGAAGGTGCCATATGTGTTGGGATGAATATTGGAAGTTTCTTCTTGATGATAAAAAATTAAATAGTAAAGTTGAAGAAATGAATGAAATAGATCTGGATATTAACGGTAAGTATATGATTGAAGATATATGTCATGAAATATATGATGAATATCCGGATTATTATAAGGAACTCCAAAAAAAACGTCAAGAATTATTGAATATTGTTGAAGAATTTCCCGGAGTACATTTACAAACAAGTCGTGTAAAAAAATTAGATAGCTTGCTAAAAAAAGTAATTGAAAAACGTAGTCAATATATTACCAGTGGCGCCAGTTTATATACAAATATCAATGGTGAAAATTATAAGAATATTTTGACTGATTTAACAGGAATACGATTAATAATAAGCTATCGTGGAAGCTGGATCGAATTACATAATAAAATAGTTGAAACTTTTCCGTATTATAAAGAAAGAGAGGCATATAATAAATATACATTTATTCCGCATCCCCAAGATGGGTCAAGTGTAATTGCTGAAATTCCAAAGGTTTATTATGCTTATATGGATGACCTATCAATTTATAAAGAGGCGGACGTTGAAACATATTTGAAAGAAAATGGATATAGAAGTGTACATTATGTTATAAGTTTTCAAGGAACTTATGTTGAACTTCAGACCAGAACTATTTATGATGAAGCTTGGAGTGACTTTGATCATAATTTTGTTTATAAAAGAGAATATCATAAAAGCCATGCAGCACTAAAGGATATGTCTAAGGTTCTTAACCAGATAACAATCGCAGCGAGTGAATTAGGAGAAATAATGAAAAAAGTTTATGATAATGAACTTATTAGTGAATTTGATGGCGATTACAAAGTTAAAGAAGGCTATAGCTTGCAGTTAAATGAAATATCTGATAAAATAGTCAATGCCCAGTTGCTTCTTGATGAGCTAAATAAAAGAATAGTATGAGGTGGTCAATATGGAAAAAAAGTATTCATATGTTGTAAAATCAGCAGGAGAAACCTTTATTAATTCTCTAAAGAATGGTGAAATTACAGTTGAAACAAGACCGAATCATGGAAGAGATTTTAAAGGTGGATATGAGCAGCTCCATAAAAAAATATTTGTAGATTATTTAGCATCAAGTAGTCGTTATTTGGCTAATAAACGAGCTGGAAAGGTTAAGTATCATGGATGAACAAGAGTACAATTCTAAAACCTATGATTTTATAATTGAACATTTTAAAGAGGAAAGAATGCGTTCACGCTATGAATGGCTGTATGATTTAATGCTCTCTTTTATTGAGGCCGAAAAGCTTACTGATAAGGTATATATATCTGAAAAGACACTTAATCATGTAGTTATAGATTATTATGTAGATATATATAGATTAAAAGAATTTCAGGATATTGAAAAGGTTCATGATTCTAAAATATATGCATATTTAAGTTTTTGGTTACTGCGTCACAAAGTTCTTCAGTTAAACAATAACGAAAATGAAGAATTGGTTTTTATTAATGAAAGGTTTGTTCAGGAACTTTTGAGAAGTTATTTATTTAAAGAACCTGAAAATATTTCTATTGCGTCTATAAAAAAGGAAGATGTAAATAATTTTTTGGATACATTAATTTATTATTTTAAATATAGAGATTATTCTGCTAAAGGAATTGAGATGATTATTTTAGCATTTCAGGCAGGAAGAGGATATCAATACTCTGTGGATTATGTAAAATAATATAATTTGATAATTAAATATACTTAGTATATAATGAAGTCAGTGATGACTTCATTATTTTTTTAAATAATTAATTGATTGCAAGAATATTTTGATTTTATACGGAGCAAATACGCATATGAAACCATACCTTAAACCTTTATTTTATGATGATTTTTTTGTATAGCAGGTGCATGCCGCAATACCTGTTGTGGTAATTGGAACATCATTGTTGATGATGTTACAGCACAAAAGTATAAAAAAAATAATATTGAGTTAGACGGAAAGCATATGCCATTGCGTGAAGATGGAAGATGCTCTTGTCTTCGTGATGATGGTTTATGTGAGCTTGTCTGTAAGTATGGCGAAGATATGCTTTCCTATACCTGCAATTTTTTTCCGCGTACCGCTCTTGAAAATGATAATTATATAGAGCTTTATCTCGACAATGCCTGTCAGGCGGTTCTTGAATTTCTTATGAGAGATAAAGGTCATCTTGTATTTACCGATTGTGAAGAATACAACAGAAACATTTCCAAGGAAAAACTGTTTGATGAGCGCCTTTTTACTATCCGTGATTTTGTTATAGATTTGCTTCAGGTTGAGGCTTCGTCCATCTGGACAAGGTTTTTTACGGCTTACAGATTTGTGAAAAATAATGCTGAGAAGAGTCTGGATGAGGTGACTGCAAATATCAACAATTATTATGATGCGGACTTTCTTGCCCGAACCTTTGCCGAAACAGATGGACTTAATCTTGATCTGAATTTTGCGATTCAATACAAGGCACATATGCTTGTAAATGCAAATGCAACACTTGAAAAGGGTAGTGTTTTTAAAAAGTATATCGTTCCGATTATGAATTATCTGGAAAATGCAGATATGGTTGCCATGATTGATGGCTGGACTGAATTTAAGGCTTTTATGGAACCATACGAGTATTTCTTTGAAAACTATATGGTTAACAGTGTCTATAGGTCGATCCTTCCGACAGATAAGGAGGAGAATCTTTCGAATAATGTTGAAGTCTTATTGATTCAGCTTTCCATGTCTTACTTTACCTGCTTTATGTGGTGGCTTTTGAATGATAATAAGCTTGGTGAGGATGAGATTATTGATATCGCAGGGCATTATGCGAGGATAGTGGAACATAATAAAATTCAATGTATCAAATTTCTTAATAAGCTAAAGCAGAGTGGGGATTTGAGTTTTGGAGTGTTTTATATGCTGTTGGGTGTGTGAAAAAAGGTGTTAAAAATTACTTAAAAATAACGAAATAAAACACCAATGGAATGCAAAAAATGGATGGTATCGATATGATTCCAGATTTGCACTTCCGGTATTTGCAGATAATGGAGAAGTAGAAAGATATAATGTTTTTCATGCTTCAATTTTAATAAGACATTCAAACGATAATAAAATGTATCTTTACGATATTTTAGAAATAAAAAAAGAAACAGGCAACCCTTTGGAATCTTAAGATTTTACTCGGAAAAAACCCATCTCTTTGAATTGTATTTTAATATTTTTTATTGTATTTGTCAACAGGAGGAATAAACAATGACAATCAGTGAGCGTATATTTGAAAAACTAAAAGGGCTTTCTATGTCGCAGAAGGAATTTTCAGAAAAAACAGGTATAAAGCAGAGTACAATAAGTGAATGGAAAAAAAATCACACTAATCCAACATCAGACAAAATAATGATTATCTGTAAAGTCCTTGATGTTGCACCGGAATGGCTTTTGTCCGGTATTGAAAAAAAAGGTGAAAGAAGAAGTAATGTGGATTGGTTTATAGTGGATAAAGATACAGAACTTGGATTTATTATTTCTGAATATAATAGCATGGACTTAGATACCAGAAACAGACTTTTGGGTTATATTGAAGCTTTTTCAAAGAGATAATTATAGGAATGTCTTCATTATTTTTTGTTAGAATAAAAAATGATTAATAAAATAAAGCAGAGTGGGGATTTGACTTTTGGAGTGTTTAATATGCTGTTGGGTGTGTGAATATAATTTATTATGTGAATATTGATTATGTCAACGAAATGATGGATATTATTGGTAATAAGTCAACAAAATATTGACAACGTGCTTTTTATAAGATATACTGTAAACAAGTCATAGAAAAAGAGGGATTGTTTATGTATGCTATGGATTTTGAACAGGTTGGTGCTAATATTCAAAAACAATTAGATATAAAGGGGCTTACCCAACAGAGTTTAGCAGATGCTTTAGGAATATCAAAACAGGTAATGAGCAAGATAGTCAATGGCGGTAAAGCGATTAATGTAAACGAAATTGCAAAGATCGCTTCTGTTTTAGGTGTAACTACGGATGAATTACTTATGATTCAGGATGAGCCGGTTTCTGAAGATACGCTTAGCTTTATGGGAGGCATAACAGATGAAGAGACTTTGGAAAAGGTTAATTTGATTCGTTCAGCGATAGATGAAATTCATATGTTGGAGGAACTTCTTTATGCTTAAAGAATTGAATGATTTTGAAATTGAAGAGGTTAAGCTTCAGGCTAGAGAGAAGCTTGGAGTCTGCCATAAGATGAATGATATAATCGGAACACAGATTTTTTCTATTCTTAGTCTTTATGCAAGGGTGATTTATTATCCGTTTGGAAAAGAGGCACCATGGGGATTTACTAGAATCAGTGGCTCAAAAAATGATTCGGGATTAGCAAAACCGTTTGTTGCTATCAACACATCTATTCCTGTTTCTTCTCAAGTTTTTGCAGCAGCACATGAATTATATCATATTTGGTATGAACAGAATCCGGATGTCCTGCCTATGGATTTGTTGGATGAGGAAGATAAGAAAAATAACGAAAAAAAGGCTAATCGATTTGCGGCAGAATTCCTTATGGAAGAAATAATATTAAGACAGGAAATAGAGACTTATAATATTAAGGATGTTAATATTAAACAGGCATTACGATTAGCTGAATTATTTACGGTACCATACAAAGCAATGGTGAAAAGATTGTTTGAAACCGGATTTATTAAGTCAGACAAACGGGAAAAATTACTTGAGGAATCAGAAGAATCAATTGACCAATATAAAAAAAGGTTTGCTTATTCTATGAGTGAACCTGACAACAGAATCGCGGTTGATAATCTTGCAGAACTATCGATTAATGCTTTTGAGTCCGGTTTAATTACCTTTGAGAAATTAGAATATTTATTGTCGATTTGCGGATTAAAGCCTGAAGACTTAGGAGTTAAAAATACAAGAAAAAGTTCATTTCCTTCAGATGAGGAATTAGACAGTATCATGGAGGAAGATGAATGATTGATAAAATGATTGTTGATGCTGATTTATGCATTAAGCTTGGCGGAAGTGATAAATACAGATACCTGTATGATATTCTTCCGCTTATTTCAAATAAAATATATATGCATACATATGCTTATAGTGAAGTGATGTTACCTTCTTCTGCGGTAAAGCAACTTAATGAATTAGTGACAGAAGGTAAGGTGGAATTAGTAAACGAAAGTGAGCTTAATGAACAAAATCGTATCATTTATGAAGCAGTATATAAAAGTCTTGAAAGAGTTATGATGGATCCTCGAAGACCTAATAAAAACAAAGGCGAAGTCTGTTCACTTGCATATGCTAAAGCAACTGGAATTCCGGTATTTGCAACTGATGAGGTGAATCTTCAACCAATCATAGATTCACAACTGAATTCAGGGTTAGATGATATAATATGTATAAGAATTGTTGATATTATAAATAAGGCTTATGAAGGTGAAATTATTATACCAAGAAAAGTGTGTAAGGCACTTTGGATTGTAGCAGGAAAAAATAAGGATATTTTTGATAAAGATATATGGCCGTTAAAGGATGACTTTAAGAGATAGATTTTATATGTTTGAAATTATTGGAGAAACTTAAGAATCAACTGAATAAAGAAAATGCAAATTAACTGCTTACAATTGCTTTAACACCAAAATGATCCAATAATTCTTTTGGAATATTCATATGTAGCCTCCTGTTTTGTTATATATCGTATATTACAACATCTGATTTCTTTTGCCATTGGACTTTTAGTCACATCGTTCGAATTTAATAAATAGCTGGTTATAATGCGAAAAATGTGGGATAATCAGCTGCGAACGATGGAATAATATGATTCGTAGCTGAAAATAACTCATTGGAAGATGTTAATGAGGTATCTGTTGAAATTTATTAAGTGCATTTGAAGTACATGACATGGTTGATGAAATTGAGTGAAGTTTTAGTGAAGTGCAGTGAAGTTTTTCTTTACAACTCCGTATTTTTTAATTAGTATGTAATTAGATGATTATTTAAGTGATATAGTATGTTGAAATATTATTATAGCCTATGGAGGAACCAATTATGAAATACGATTATCTTATAGTCGGCTCCGGACTTTACGGAGCAGTTTTTGCAAGAAAGGCAACAGATGCAGGTAAGTCAGTGCTTGTCATTGACAAGAGACCTAACATCGGAGGAAATGTGTACACGGAGGATATCGAAGGAATCCATGTGCATAAGTATGGCGCACATATATTTCATACCAATATCAAAGAAGTTTGGGATTATGTAAACCGGTTTGCAGAGTTCAACAGATTTACCAATTCTCCTGTTGCCAATTATAAAGGAGAGCTTTTCTCGCTCCCGTTTAATATGTATACTTTTAATAAGATGTGGGGAGTGGTTACGCCGGAGGAGGCTGCAGCAAAGATTGAGGAGCAAAGAAAGGAAGCAGGTATAACCGAGCCGAAGAACCTTGAGGAGCAGGCTATTTCTCTTGTCGGAACAGACATTTATGAAAAGCTTATAAAGGGCTATACCCAGAAGCAGTGGGGCAGACCTTGTGATGAGCTTCCGGCATTTATTATAAAGAGACTTCCTGTACGTCTTACCTTTGACAATAATTATTTTAACGCCTTGTATCAGGGTATTCCAAAGGGTGGATATACGAAGATGGTTGCCAATATGCTTGATGGCATAGAGGTTAAGCTTGGCGTGAATTATCTGGATAATAAGGAAGAGTATGATGCTATGGCGGATAAGGTTATTTTTACCGGCCCGATAGATGAGTATTTTGGATTTAAGCTGGGTTATCTTGAGTATCGTTCCGTAAGATTTGAGAATGAGGTCTTGGACAAGCCTAATTTCCAGGGTAATGCCGCTGTCAATTATACCGATGCCGAAACTCCTTGGACAAGAATCATAGAGCATAAATGGTTTGAGTTTGGAAAGGACGATGATGGCAACGACCTTCCTAAAACAGTTATAAGCAGGGAATACAGCTCCGAGTGGAAGCCGGGCGATGAGCCTTACTATCCGGTAAATGATGATAAAAACGGCAAGCTTTATCAGGAGTACAAGGAGCTTGGCGATAAGGAAGATAAGGTTATCTTCGGTGGTCGACTGGGCGAGTACAAGTATTATGATATGGATGCCGTAATCGCCAGTGCACTTGATATGGCGAAAAAAGAATTAAGATAATAATATATTTCAATATTTTTCTATAGAAAAATATGCAACACACAATATTTTTCTATAGAAAAATATTGATTTATTTTTTTTTATATGTTATAAAAATCATAGATGAGCTAAAATGGGAGGTGACAATTTAATGTTATCCAGAAAAATAATAAATAAGCTTATTCTGTGGAGAAAAAAAGATAAACATAAAAGTCTTATTATATATGGTGCAAGACAGGTTGGAAAAACCTTTGCAGTCAGAGAATTTGCCAAGGATTATGATCATTTTGTCGAGTTGAATTTTATTGAAAATCCCGAGTTTAAGAAGATATTTGATGAAAGTTTGGATGTTGAAAATTTAAAAATTAATATCTCAACATACCTTCCTAAATCAAATTTTGAAAAAGGAAAAACACTTATTTTACTTGACGAGATTCAAGAATGTGGAGAAGCTCTTCAATCCTTGAAGTTTTGGTCCGAGGATGGAAGATATGATGTTATTGCAACCGGATCGGCACTTGGAATGAATTATAAACAGGATATTTCTTATCCGGTAGGAAATGTAGAATACCTGGATATGCATGCACTTGATTTTGAGGAATTTTTATGGGCTAATGATATAAATGAAGAAGTTATATCGCTATTATATAAATGCTACAAAAATGTATCGAAGGTTCCTGCAGCTATCCATGATAAAATTATTAATTTACTTAAACAGTATATGATAATTGGCGGAATGCCGGAGGTTGTACAGGCTTATGTCAATTCAAAAAATATACAAGAGGCGGATGAAATCCAAAGAAGAATATACAGAGATTATTTGAATGATATAGCACATTATGCTCCTGCAAACATAAGAATTAAAGCTCAAAATTGTTATAAATCAATACCGATTCAGCTTACTAAGGATAATCATAAATTTCAGTATGGAGTTGTTGAAAAAAAGGCTACGGCAACAAAGTTTGAAACAAGTATAGAATGGTTGAACGCATCTTTTATAACTAAACCGGTATATGTTACAAAAAGAATAGAATATCCCATGAAGGCATTTGTAGACGAGACGAATTTTAGATTATATATGACGGATATCGGAATGCTGTTTGCAGGCTTTGATTTTTCTTTAAAAAAGATGGTTCTTGGTGATGCTTCTTTGGAAGAAAAAGCTTTAAATATAATGCTTGGTACTGCAAAGGGCGGTCTTTATGAAGCGCTTGCAGCAGACATGCTTATAAAAAAAGGTTATCAGGATATTTATTTTTATAAAGATGTAAAAAGTACAGCGGAAATTGAATTCCTGATTGAATATGAAGATGGAGTATTGCCGATAGAAATTAAAGCCGGACGTAAAAAAGCCAATACATTGGGTAATATTTTAAAGCAGGAAAATATCAAAAAAGGCTATAAGCTTTCTCTGCAAAATGTAGGTTGTACGGATAAAAAAATAACAATGCCTATATATATGCTTATGTTTATATAGATGAAGTAGTAATTTTATAATATTAATGGAGGAATTATAAAATATGAACATAGCACTTGTTCTTTCCGGCGGAACGGGAACCCGTCTGGGAAGTGATATACCAAAACAGTATATAAAAGTCGGCGGTAGGATGATAATAAGCTACTGCCTTGAGACTCTAATTAAGAATGACAATATCGATTATATCCAGATAGTTGCTGATAGGGCGTGGCATAGTGAGATTGAACAGGAATTGGCAAATTCTAAATTCAAGGGCTTTTCAAATCCCGGAGCGAACAGACAGCTTTCAATCTACAATGGTCTGACTGATATAAGCAAATACGCTGATGATGATTCATATGTGCTGATACATGATGCGGCAAGGCCGCTTTTAAGCGGAGAACTTATTAATTCCTGTTTTGAGGCGGTGAAAGGAATCGATGATGATCATACATCAGATGAAGATAGTTCTCATGATGGCGTTTTGCCTGTTCTTCCTATGAAGGATACGGTTTATATGAGCCATAATGGTAAGACTGTTGCGAACCTGATTGACAGGTCGAAGATATATGCCGGACAGGCGCCGGAGCTTTTTGTGCTGGGTAAATACTATGAGGCAAATACAAAGCTTCTTTCAGGTAAGATTATGAGCATCAACGGCTCGACAGAGCCGGCGATTATGGCAGGAATGGATATCGTTATGATACCCGGAGATGAAAATAATTTTAAGATAACTACCAAGGCAGATTTGGAAAAGTTTAAAATGATGATTGAGGATAATATGTAAAGTTCTTTACATAAGGAAAGGCGGATTATGGATTTTTCGGTTGATTTTTTCAGAGATGAAGTCAGAAATGGATTTTATATTCCGACAGCCATCAAGCAGGGATGGGCTGCCAGTCTTGTTGTGCTTGATGAAATCGACCGTATCTGCAGAAAACATGATATAAATTATTTTGCAGACTGGGGAAGCTTCCTCGGAGCAGTAAGGCATGGTGGCTTTGTGCCATGGGATGACGACCTTGATATATGCATGAAACGTGAGGATTATGATAAGTTTCGTGCGGTTGCAGATATAGAACTTCCGAAGGAGTTTGTTATACATGATTATGAGAGGAAAGAGGATCACCAGCTTTTTCTGGCTAGAGTCGTAAGCAATAGCCGGATTTGCTTTGATGAGGAGCATCTTAAGAAATATCACAATTTCCCATATATGGCATCTGTCGACATATTTATCCTTGATTATCTTTATAATGATGAGGAAAAAGAGCGTGAGCGCTGCAAGGAGATTAAGAGAATTATCGCGGTTGCAGACGGCATCCTCGAGGGTACCCTTCACAAGGATACGATTGACAGAGAGCTATATCTTTTAGAGCAAAAATATAATATAAGGATAGACAGAAATCTCGACAGCAGGCATATGATGATTGAGCTTTATAAGCTTGCTGAAAAGCAGATGGCGCGTGCACCAAAGGATGGAGCCGAAAGGGTAGGTCAGATTTTTCCATGGATACTTAAGGGAAGAAGCGGTCATCCAAGAAAATATTATGATAATTCCATAAGGGTTCCGTTTGAAAATACAACTATTCCGATTCCGGCAGAGTATAATGCTGCGCTTCGCAATCATTACGGCAATTATCTTGTATGCCGCAAGGTCTGGGGTGGACATGATTATCCGTATTTTGAAAAGCAGCGTGAGAACCTTCAGGCAGTTGCGGATTTTAAACTGCCGGAGTTTACATTTACGAAGGATATGCTGGATAGACCGGATGCAAGACTTAACTTCGGTGATTCGCTTAAGGGTATGGCGGCAGAATGCATAAAACAGCTTGAGGTTATGACCGGGCAGATAGCGGAATTGGGAGCCACGCTGCTTCCCGAGTGTCAGCAGCTTTCGGTTGATTTAGGCACCCTTATAGAAAATGTCAAGGGTGAGGACAGTGAAAGTGCAAGGCTTGTGACCGGTGAAATTCAAAGGTATTGTGATGCGCTTTTTGAGGTGTATAATCTGCTGACAAATCAATCCGAGACAGATGATGAAAACTCACAGACTGAATTCGGAGCAGATGATAGCACGCAGAAAGTAAGTAAAAATTCTAAAGAGATTTATGATAATATAAAACAAGAAGAGTTGATCTTGAAGAATATAAAAGAGGTCGAGACACATTTTAATTCGATTTCAGAGGCTGTGACAGCGCGGATCATCGATCGCGAAGAGATTCTCATTTTAACGATAGGTCCGAAGGAGTGGCAGGGCTTTGAGAGACTTTATGACGAATTGGTAAAAGAGGATAAAGCGGATGTTTATGTGGTGCCGCTTCCGGTTTTGTTTAAGGACTATTTCGGACAGATTGCTGCGACCGATGATGAGCTCATTTCCAATACTCATCTTGAGGATTATCCGGAAAATGTAAAGATTAGCCTGTGGACAGACTTTGATCTCGGACTTCATCATCCGGACAGGATATATATTCAGAGCCCTTATGATGGTGAAAATCCGTGTCTTACAATCCCGCCACAGTATTATGCAAAGGAACTTAGAAATTACACTGACAGGCTTATATACATACCTCCGTTTAAGACGGATGAATTCGGTGAAAATGATTATACGGATCTTTGCAATCAAAAGCATTATGTGACTGCGCCGGGGGTAATCTACGCGGATGAGGTTTTTGTACAGTCGGAGAATATCAAATCGCAGTACATAAAGAAGCTCAAAGAATTTGCCGGTGAGGAAACCGGGGATATCTGGGAGGCTAAGATTAAGGTCGGACTTCCATATGTCGTTAAGAGTAAATTGAATTTAAAAAATGATAGTCAATACGATTATGGTAATGAAAAAAATGATACGGAGAATCATCCGGACGATGTAAAAGAAAAGAAAAATATAAAGAAAAAGCTTTTTTATCTGATTGGTCTAAATGAACTTTCCGAGGTAAAGGACATTATAGAAAGCATCAAAAACCGACTCGATACATTTAAGGATAATAAGGATACAATTGATATAACTGTAGGTTTATATCCGCCGGATATCAACACTTGGAACAAGGTTGATTCAAGACTTACAAAGAAACTTATCGATTTACTTTTTGAATATGGATACGAGTACATGCCGGTTGAACCGGACAATTTGAAGCTTGAAGCTATAGTGGAAGAGTATGATGCATATTATGGAAGCGCATCGCCGCTTGTCACGATTTTTACCTACAACAAGAAACCGGTTATGATAGCGAATTATGACATATAAAAATGCCATAGTATATGTAAAAGTATTCTTAAGCGCATTTTTTATATAGCGCATATATAGTTATGATTAATATATTGGAAAAGGATAACTGCTTATGGAACAAAAACAAATTCACATAGTCGGACACAAGAATCCCGATACGGATTCCATTTGCTCTGCACTTGCTTATGCATACCTGAAAAATATTAAGGAGCCGGGACGTTACATAGCAAACCGTGCCGGTGCAATTAACAACGAGACAAAATATGTTCTGGATTATTTTAATGTAAATGAGCCGGAGCTCCTTTCGGATGTAAATGTCCAGATAAGAGATATCGAAATCAGGCATACGACTGCGGTTCGAGATAAGATTTCCCTCAAGGCGGCATGGGAGCTTATGCGTGATGAGGACGTGGTTACGCTTCCGATTATCCATAAGGACAACAAATTAAAGGGACTTATAACCATCAATGATATTGCAAAATCTTACATGGATGCCTATGACAATACTGTTCTCGGAATTGCCAAAACGCCTATCTCGAATCTTCTCGAGGTACTTGACGGCAGGCTTGTGTGTGGCAATCCGGATTTTGTTATAGAGGGAGGTAAGGTGTTTATCGGCGCGGCCAATCTTATCATAGATGAGGCGTGTATAGAGGAAGATGACATTGTGCTTGTTGTGGATCGTGAGGAAACTCAAAGAGAGGCAATTAAGCTCGGTGCATCGTGCCTTATAGTCAGCTTAAATGCAAAGGTTGAAAAAGAGATAATTGATCTGGCAAATGAGCATAACTGCAACATCATCACGACATTTCTTGATACATATTCTACTGCGAGGGTTATCAATCAGAGTCTTCCAATCAGGTTCTTTATGCGAAGCTCCAATCTTGTAACCTTTGACCTTGATGATACTCTTGAAAATGTAAAGGATGTCATGTCAAAGCTCCGCCATAGAGATTTTCCTATCGTCGATGATGTGGGTAACTATTGTGGTATGGTTTCCCGTAGAAACCTCCTTGCCATGAAGAAAAAACAGGTTATTTTAGTTGACCACAACGAACGTACGCAGGCGGTAAACGGTATAGAAAATGCTGAAATACTTGAGATTATAGACCACCACCGCATAGGTACGATAGAGACGATTAATCCGGTATATTTCCGTAATCAGCCTGTAGGCTGTACCGGTACAATCCTGTATCAGATGTATCGGGAGCAGGGTGTCACTCCGCCAAAGGATATGGCAGGTCTTATGTGCTCGGCGATTTTATCGGATACACTTATGTTCCGCTCGCCTACCTGTACGCCGCTTGATAAAGAGGCTGCGGAAGAACTTTCCCAAATTGCGGATATAGATATAGAAAGCTATGCAGTCAATATGTTTGAGGCCGGCAGTTCATTTAAGGGAAAGACACCTGAAGAGCTCTTGTATCAGGATTTCAAGACCTTTGATGTTGAGGATATAACCTTTGGTGTGGGACAGATAAGCTCTATGAATAAGAGAGAGCTTAAGAGACTTGCCAAAGAAATGGATGAATATTTGAAGGATAAATACACTGCGTCAAAGTGCGATATGATTTTCTTCGTTATGACCAATATTTTGGAGGAGGGCTCAACCGTTCTGTGTTACGGAGAGGATTCCGTCAGACTTTTGCAGGATGCATTTGAGCTTGAAATGAACGGCAACTCCTGCCATCTGGAAGGCGTAGTATCAAGAAAGAAGCAGATTGTGCCGAGACTAGTCGAGATGCTCCAGCAGTGGGAGGAGTAAAGAGTATAATTACTTGTGAAATAAGTGATTGAAGGTAAAAAAAATGTTTGATAATACTAATTATATTAATACAATAATTTCATCAGGAAATGATGATAAAGCCATAGAGAGAGCGTCCGAAATCCTTAGACAGGGCGGACTCGTTGCATTTCCAACGGAAACGGTTTACGGCCTTGGAGCAGATGCTTTAAATGAAGATGCCTCGGCAAAGATATATGCCGCTAAAGGAAGACCGAGTGATAATCCTCTTATAGTTCATATAGCGGATACCAAGGCGGTTTACGAGCTTGCCGAAAGCGTGCCTGAAAAGGCGGTTATGCTTATGGAAGCCTTTTGGCCGGGACCGCTTACCATTATTCTTAATAAGAAAAAAATCGTGCCTGACGGTACCACCGGCGGACTTGATACGGTTGCGATTCGTATGCCGTCACATCCGGTTGCCATGAAGCTTATAAAGGAAAGTGGTGTGTACATAGCTGCACCAAGTGCCAATACATCAGGCAGACCTTCGCCTACACTTGCGGAGCATGTTATCGAGGATATGAATGGACGCATAGATATGATACTGGATGGAGGTGCAGTTGGGATAGGTATCGAGTCAACGATAGTTGACTTAACAGGCGAGACACCGACTATTCTTCGCCCGGGATATATAACCAAGAAAATGCTTGAGGAGATAATCGGTGATGTCTCGATAGACAGGGCAATTATCGAGCCGGATCCGAATTTAAGACCAAAGGCTCCCGGCATGAAATACACCCACTATGCGCCAAAGGGTGAGGTTACGATAGTTGAGAGTGAGCAGAACGATAAAAAGGTAATAGACAAGATTAATTCCCTTATCGCTGAAAAAGCTGCTCAAGGCTTTAAAACAGCAGTTATAGCTACAAAGGATAATGCACCTTATTATAACTGTGATAACGTTTTGATAGTGGGCGAGGCAGATAAGGGTGTGACAATTTCTGCAAATCTTTATGCAATTTTAAGAAAATGTGATACAATAGGGGCTGAATATATATACAGTGAAGCACTTAATCAAAATGAACTCGGTGGCGCAATCATGAACCGCCTGCTTAAAGCGGCCGGCCACAGAGTAATAAAGGTACATTGATTTAGCCCGAATTGAAATTAAAGTATTCTGACTGACTATGTATAAAATGTACTAAGCATAGCGTGAGCGATAGCGAGCTATGCGTGTACATTTTATACATAGTCAGTCAGAAAATGAAATTAGGAGGAAAGATATGATAGGTATAGGCAGCGACCACGGCGGATACGGTTTGAAGTTAGAGGTTATTAAGCATCTTAAGGAAAGAGGCATTGAAGTAAAGGATTTTGGATGCGACAGTGAAGCATCCTGTGATTATCCTATATATGGAAAGGCAGTTGCCGAGGCGGTTGCAAAAGGTGAGTGTGAGCTTGGAATCCTGATCTGCGGAACAGGTATAGGAATGTCCATGACTGCCAATAAGGTTAAGGGCGTAAGAGCGGCTCTTTGCAGTGACTGCTTTTCTGCAAGGGCTACCAAGGAACACAACAATGCCAACGTTCTTTGCATGGGCGCAAGAACCATAGGCTCGGGACTTGCTCTTATGATAGTGGATGAGTTCGTAGATACACCGTTTTCAAATGATGAAAGACATGTGAGACGTATTTCTATGATTGAGTAAAAAAGACTATGAAGTAAATAGTACATAAAACAATACGTAATCTTTTATAAGATGGATATAAAATCCCCGGAGAAACTTATATGTACTCATCTACCGATTGGTTCGGTAAAGAAGTTACATATAAGCATCTCCGAGGATTTTTTTACTTGGTTTGTGATTTTAGTTTTTCTAATTGCCTGGTTAGTTCGGCGATGGTGTTATCTTTTTCCGCAATTATCGCTTCAGTTTCTGCTCGTCCTTCGCGCAGGCCTTTTCTATAGATGGAAAGTGTATCTCTTTCGTAGCGTTCGCGTGCGGCGCACTCGGCAGCTATTTTTTCGTCTTCGGTCATCTGATGCATGGTCACAATCGTTTCACCCATATAATCATTTTTTTCTGCTAACATTTTTATCTCCTCCCAAGTGGTGGCTTTAAAAAGCTTCGCCCAATGATAAAGACTGTTC
>CACWQH010000019.1 GCA_902762955.1 uncultured Lachnospiraceae bacterium | reverse complement strand
AACAGCCGCCGGAAACGGCGGCATATCATTCAAAGGGTACTCGCTATAGAGCGTTTACAATCAATATTTGATTATTTGCCACTATATCTAGCAGGTGATATCAAGCATGAGAATACACCTACTATAGGGTGCTCTCAAGCGTGAGAAGGGGTGCTCCAAAGCGTGATAATATTCAAAATGGCGAAAAAACGGAGGATTTGTAACTTTCCGCGAAACAGTTGACAGCGGGCTTGCTCATGAGTATAATAATACTAAATCAGGATTTAGCAAATCACGATTTAGTGTTTATTGGAGGCGATACAATGTTTATCGGACGCGAAGCAGAACTTGCATTTTTAGAGAGTCGGTATCAGGCAGAGGGCGGTCAGCTCGTTGTACTTTACGGCCGGCGGCGTGTGGGCAAAACCGAAACGCTGAAGCAATTTTGCAAAAATAAACCCCATGTGTTTTTTGCCTGTCGTGAGTGCACAGACAAGTTGCAACTGAAAAACTTTTCGGAAAAGCTGCTAAAGGAAGATATTCCTGCCAAAAAGTATGTCAGTGAGTTTGCCGATTGGGATCAGGCGCTTCGTTCTATTTTGGAACTCCCCTATGGCGAGGCTAAAAAGCTGCTCGTCATTGACGAGTTTCCGTACATGTGCAAAAACAATGCGAGCATACCGTCTATTCTTCAAAACCTTTGGGATGAAGTCTTAAAAGACGAGAATATTATGATCGTCCTCTGCGGCAGCGCTATGAGCTTCATTGAAAAGGAACTGCTTGCGGAGAAAAACCCTCTGTATGGCAGAGCCACCGGCATTTACAAGATGACTGAAATGGGCTTCTATGATGCCGTGAAGTTCTTCCCTGGCTATTCAGATCGGGACAAGGTGCTTGCTTATGCAGTCCTTGGCGGTATCCCGCACTATCTGCGTCAGTTTAGCCCCAAGCTCTCGCTCACGGATAATATCAAACAGAATATTTTGACGAAAGGCTGCGCTTTATATAGCGAAGTGGATTTTTTGCTTAGGCAGGAGCTTCGGGAAACACCGATCTACAATTCGCTGATTGAAGCGGTAGCTCTCGGAAATACGAGGCTGAACGACATCAGCCAAAAATCTCTTGTGGACGATACCGCAAAGACAAGCACTTATCTTCGCAACCTGATTGAGCTCGGTATCATAGAGCGGGAATTTTCGGTTGAAGCAGGAACCAAGGAGCGGGCAAACGCAAACAGAGGCACCTACAAACTGACAGATAACTTTTTCCGCTTTTGGTATGCCTTTGCCTTTACAAACTATTCTGATTTGGAAGCAGGTGATGTTGATGGCGTATATGCTTATGCAATCGAGCCAATGCTTCACGAGTATGCGGCGTTCACCTTTGAGGACATTTGCCGTCAATTTGTTCAGGAGCTCCAAAAGGAAAATGCGTTGCCATTCCGTTATGCCAAAATGGGAAGATGGACGGGTAAAACAACCGTGCGGGATGCTGACATGCCGGGCGGGACGAGGGTTGCGGAAACAGAGATCGATATTGTTGCTGTATCTCGCGGCTTAAAGGACTACCTGGTCGGTGAGTGCAAATTCAAAGGAAAGCCATTCAACTATGGCGAATACTTGGATATAGCTTGCAAACTTGCCCCGCAGAAGGAAAAGGCGGCTTTCTACTATGCTCTCTTTTCAGAATCGGGTTTTGATAAAAAAATCCAAGCGGAGGCTGCGGAAAACGACCGCATATTACTGTATTCCCTTTCTGATATTGTAGGCAAAAAGTAACGGCAAAACCCATATCATTCAAACCGGACCGGCTATTCAATCTGGATAGCCGGTCTTCTTTACCGCAAAAGGAGGTGCTATGTTTCTTATTTTAGTTGGCAAACAAACGATTGAACTTGACATCATTGCTCCAGGGAGAAAATAAAACTTGCAATTACAGTAAAATTCGGCTAAAATAAGATTAAATCGTATTTTGGACGGAGGTAATCCTATGGCATACATTCATCGGACATTGGAACAAAAGATTACTGATATTAGCAAAGATTACAGTTGCTTGCTGTTGATCGGACCGCGACAGGTGGGAAAGACAACTATGCTGGAACACTTGATGGAAGGTTCTAAGCGGCAGAAGGTAACATTGGATGATACAGAAAACAGAAGGCTTGCACAGTCTGATCCGGCGCTTTTCCTTGAAATGCATCCGGCACCTGTCTTGATTGATGAAGTTCAGTATGCTCCACAATTGTTTTCTTATATTAAAATCAGCATTGACAATGGTTCGGCTCCCGGTTCTTATTGGCTTACGGGCTCTCAGGCTTTTCAGCTGATGGAACTGGCACAGGAATCATTAGCAGGACGGACTGCAATTATTCATATGTCAGCACTGTCACAATCAGAAATGTATGGAGATGGAACAACTGAGCCTTTGTCCCTGACGCCGGAAAAACTGAACAAACGAAAAGAACATCTTACCGGCTGTAATTCCTCGGAAATGTTCGAAAGGATATGGAATGGCGGGATGCCGGGTCACAGAAGCGGAAAGTATAAGGACAGAGATGTTTTCTATAGCTCCTATATTCAGACGTATATCAACCGCGATGTTTCGGACATGGTTCCGGGGATAGATAAACTGCTCTTTGCGGATTTTATCCGGGCGGCTGCCTGCCGTGTGGGTCAGATGCTAAATACACATGATATTGCACAGGATGTGGGTGTTTCTGATGACACGGCAAAGAGATGGCTTCAGGTTCTGGAAAAGTCGGAAGTTATTTTTTATTTGAGACCTTATTCAAATAATCTACTAAAGAGAACAGTCAAGACACCCAAGATGTATTTCTTTGATACCGGGCTTGTGACCTACATGACAAAATACTCCAGTCCGGAAATCCTTATGAACGGAGCCATCAACGGAGCTATTCTGGAAAATTACACGGTAGCGGAAATCAGAAAGACCTGGCTGAACAGTGCAAAGGAATGCATGTTTCATTATTACCGTGACAAAGACACCAACGAGATTGATTTGGTGATTGAGGTAGATGGCGAACTCCATCCGCTGGAGATTAAAAAAAGCACAAATCCGGGTATCGAACTGGCATCTGCGTTTAAGGTACTTGATAAAGGAGCTGTTCCAAGAGGAACGGGTGCCATTCTGAGCTTGAGGGAAGAACTATCGGCCATTGACAGAAGCACGTTGATTGTTCCAATATGGATGATCTGATTATCGACTAAAATAAGATTTAATCGTATATTAGCTGAAAGTATAAAAGCGTGGGAAATTTAATCCTGCGCTTTTTTTACTCTGACACAGCGCAGGAAGGAGAAACCTTTGTAAAGATAGGGAGGATTTCTCTTTGTATGTGCGAAAGAAAAACAAAATTTTTCACAGTTTGTGTTATTGATACCTCAAATTTGTTTTTTTGAAAAGTTTGAGGTATACTTTTGATTGCGAGGAGGTGAATAACTATACTAAAGTATAGATGTATGAATAAACAGGAAAAAACAAATGTAATGCGTGTGCTTGAGCAAAAGAAAATTCAATATAAGAGTCACACCTATACACAGGATGCTTCTACAAGTGGTGAGGAAATTGCCAAGATACTTGGGGAGAATCCGGATTGTGTCTTTAAGACTCTGGTTACGAGAGGTAAGACAGGGCAGTATTATGTATTTGTGGTTCCGGTTGCAAAGGAGCTTGACTTAAAAAAAGCTGCAAAGGCAGCAGGAGAAAAATCTATAGAGATGATTAAGCAAAAGGAGCTTCTTCCGCTTACCGGATATATACACGGAGGCTGCTCACCTATAGGTATGAAAAAGCAGTTCAAGACATTTGTACATAAAACCGCGATGGATTTTGAAACGATATTTTTCAGTGCGGGAAAGGTTGGATATCAGGTGGAACTGTCACCGGCTGATATGGGAAAAGCATTTCCTTATACTTTAGAGGATGTAATTGTAGATGAATAATATATGATTAGCGAGATTATAACTTATATGTGAATTTTTATATATCCTTGATATATGTGGATTCCTTGTAAATGATTTGTATGGATTTATAAACTGGCAGACGATGAAGAAAAAGCAGTCAGATACAGTAAAATGAAAATGTACAATTGACAAAAAATTTGAAAAGTTATAAAACATTTAAGGTGGCATTATATTATAAATAAACAAGGAAATTCATTAATGAATAAAATTGAATTCACTCCCAAGCTAATTAAATATACCTTGAAGTTTCTGTGCAGGATACTTATCTTCGGAAGTGTCCTTATTCTTTATATCATAGACAGAAAATGGATAACGGAATTTTTGAACAAACCGTTTGGCTTTTTTGGAGTTACTCCGCTTCATATCGTATGGGGAATATTTATGTGCATTATGCTCTTTCATCTGCTCCCTGCCAAGACACAGGCAAGAACCATGGCATGGCTTAAGATGAAGGAAGAAAACTATGAGCCGGTAGAAAACTATGATGAGCTTGAGCTTTTAAGATTTGTTCAGGAGCAGAACAAAAAGGCATGGACTGTTATGCTGGTATGGTTAATATTTAATGCATTATGGGCTTTTCTTTATCTGAATGATATAATTGAAGAATCAGAGCTCTTTTTGCTTTCCGCATTTTATTTTTTGAGCGATTATATATGCATACTTTTTTATTGCCCGTTCCAGTCCAGTATCATGAAAAATAAGTGCTGTGTAAATTGCAGAATCTATGACTGGGGACATTTTATGATGTTTACTCCGATGCTTTTTATTAAAAACTTCTTTTGCTGGAGTCTGTTCTTTACTGCAGTGGTAGTTCTTATAAAATGGGAAATTACATATACAAAGCATCCGGAGAGATTTTGGGAGGGCTCAAACCAAAACCTGAAATGCGCCAACTGCAAGGATAAAACCTGCCAATATAAAAAACATTTTTTTTCTTGACTTTTTTGCTTTTTTTATTGTAGAATACACGAGGTTTGAAAAATAAATATATATGACGTGAACAGCATGATTGAGATGTTTCACCGGTTGGAAGACTTATAACTCCATTGGAAGATATCTCCGTTGTGCTTTTTTTATGCCTTTTTTTAGGGCCTGATAATAAGGGAGGAAGTATCATGGAAGAAGTAATTAAAGAAAACGAAATAGCAGAGGACGAGATTAAAGATAACTCTTGGAATTCCTTTTTATGTGTTTGGTCAGGCGATGAATCCTGTTATACGTTCTGATGGAAGTCCTAAATTTGCGATGGTATCAACTGTTATCGGTGCGGTCGTTAATATCATTTTTGATCCGATTTTTATATACGGAACCAAGTGGGGTATGATGTGCTCGCATTTTTGATTGCATTATATTATATCAAAAAAACCTTTTAATTATCTCACTTTTCGTTTATAATAAATAATAGGTTTTTAGTGTTTTTTATTTTAATGAAAACAGCGTGATTATATTTTGTTTATTATATATTTTTGAAAAGAATTTTGGGGATTGAGAGGCTGTGCGATGGATAATGAAAGAAAGATAAAGCTTGATGAGCTTTTTGAGGCATTTTCGGTAGTCGCGGAAGGTACCTATGTGTATCTTTGTGATATGACTGTTGATGTTTCAAGATGGTCAAAGAGTGCGGTTAATTATTTTGGATTGCCAAATGAATATATGGAAAATGCCGGAGCGATATGGGAGGATCATATTCATCCTGAAGACAGAGAGGATTATCATCACAGTATAGATATGATTTTTTCAGGTGAGGATAGCGGACATGATATGCAGTATCGTGCCAGAACCCGTGACGGCAATTATGTAGTATGCACCTGCAGAGGGGTTGTAATCCGTGATCCGGAGGGCAGACCACATTATTTTGCCGGAGCCATAAAGAATCACGGACTTAAAAGCTATATAGATAATGTAACAGGTCTTCGTACCCTATACGGATTCTTTGAAGATTTAAGAGCTATGTTTTGGAAGCGTGATGATGCGGTTATTCTCCAGATAGGTATATCGGGCTTTTCAAATCTGAATGATGTATATGGATACACTTTTGGCAATAGAATCTTACAGCAGTTGGGAAGACTTCTTCAAAAGAAATTTGCCAATACCGGCGCATGCTATCGTATGGACGGAACCAAAATGGTGGTTGTGAGTCACACACTTAACTCCGGTCAGGTTGCAGATATCTATAATGATATTAAGGACGAAGTGAGTCATGATTTTTATGTTGATGATGAGCTTATAAGTCTTTCGTTAAACGGCGGACTTGTTATAGTTGATAATTTCGAGATAAGTGACAAGACAGTTTATTCCTGTCTTAAGTATGCATACAGTGAGTCAAAGAACCGCAAGATGGGGGATCTGGTTATCTTCCATGATATGATTTCTCATGATAACCGTAAGGCTATTGAAAAAATAAATGTTATCCGCAATAACGTATCCGAGGATTGCAGCGGCTTTTACCTTTGCTATCAGCCTATAATGCATGCTTCATCAGAGGGCTTAAAGGGTATGGAAGCACTTGTAAGATGGAAGAGCGATACCTACGGAACTGTTCCTCCAAATCAGTTTATACCTGTGCTGGAACAGGATTCTCTTTTCCCTAAGCTTGGTAAATGGATTTTAAAACAGGCCATGACAGACGGTAAAAAATTTCTTGAAAAATATCCGGATATGATTATGAATGTCAATCTTTCCTATGCACAGCTTGAAAAGGACGGATTTATAGAAGAGGTATTGGAGCTTCTTAAAGAAACAGAGTTTCCACCTGAAAATCTGTGTCTTGAGATAACGGAAAGATGTCGTTTGCTCGATATGGAGCTTTTAAAGGATATGGTCAATATATTCCGTGATTACGGAATAAAGATTGCCCTTGATGATTTTGGAACAGGCTATGCTTCACTTGGAATACTTCGTGAGCTTCCGGTTGATACTGTAAAGATTGACCGCGAATATGTAAAGGATGTTGAAAAGAGTATGGCTGACCAGAACACCGTTAGATTTATATCGGATCTTGCAGATGCTTTTTCAGCAGAGGTATGTGTCGAGGGTGTTGAAACCGCCGAGATGAAAGATTTTCTTAAGCAGTATAAGGTAAGCTCTTTACAGGGATATTATTATTCAAAGCCTGTACCGTCAGACGAGTTTTTGGCTATGGATTTCGTGGCAGGATAAAAATATTTTGAAATACGTGAAAAGCGCACAATAAAAAGACCTTTTAGAGCTAGTTGGCACTAATGCTCTAAAAGGTCTTTTTATTGTACGCTTTTTCACTAATAAACTTGATAATAGGATTATTTTTTCATATAATTGATTATATAGTTTTATAAGTAAATTTTAATGTGAATAAATCTTTGTACATGAAAAGGATAAAAGATATGCTTAATGATAAGAGAGGCAAGAGGTTAGATAAATATGTGCCGGACTATGTAGTGTTTGACCTTGAGACAACCGGCATAGCTCCCAAAAAGGATAAGGTTATAGAAATATCTGCTGTTAAGGTAAGGGATGGAGAGGTTGCAGATGAGTTTAGCTTTCTTGTTGATCCTTTATGCAGTATACCCTACGGAGCAAGTCAGATAAATAATATAACGGATGATATGGTTAAGGATGCACCGACCTTTGATAAGGTGCTCCCGCTTTTTATAGATTTTATAGAAGAACTGCCATTGGTTGGACATAATATACATTCCTTTGATATGAATTTCATATATAGGGACAGCCTGGCATTTTTTAGAAAAATTCCGGACAATGATTATATAGATACACTTCATATAGCAAGAGAATGTCTGCCACAGATGGCACATCACAGGATGACGGATCTTGCGGTGCATTATGGGATATCTACAGAAGGGGCACACAGGGCACTTGCGGATTGTTATATGACACAAAAGGTTTTTGAGTGCTTAAAAATTGAGATGGAAAGCTTTAAAAATAATAAAAAATCACAAAAACTTTGCCCTAAATGCGGGAGTGTGTTAAAATTACGTAATGGTATATATGGCGAGTTTTACGGATGCTCGGGTTATCCGAATTGCAGATATACGGAGAATGTTTAATATATAGTACCTTAGAGTATACTTAATAATTGTGGAGGAAATAAATTTGATTGAAGCATATTATTTAGCGACATTTGTTTTATCAGTTGTTGGAACGCTTATATTTGTATGGCGGTGGAAAAGTGATACCAATATATATTTTACCTTGCTTTTCATTCTTATACCTATAACCAATATGGGCTTTTATATGCTTTCCGTATCAAAAAATCTTGAGGAGGCATTGATAGCAAATAATATAACAATACTAGGCGGTAATTTTCTGTCGCTTTTTATAATGCTGAGTATAGTATCCATGTATGAGGGAAATGTTTCAAAGATATTTACTATTGTGATGTTTACCCTCAGCTTTTTGATATACGGCTTTACATTTACTATCGGTCGTTCAGATATCTATTATAAAGAAGCAGTTTTCAAAATAGAAAATGGTGTTTCGATTTTAGAAAAAGCCTATGGCCCTATGCATGCTGCATTTTATGTAATTATCATACTTCATGCGGTTATAGGTATAGGAGTTATAATATTTTGCTTTAGAGGAAATAAGGGGGTATCATATAAATCTCTTATTTTCTTTTCGGCGATTGAGGTACTGTCCCTTTCTTCTTATCTGATTGGAAAAGCAATAGGCAGTAACCTGAGCTTTATGCCGGCGGAGGATATAATGTTTCAGATTATCATGCTTATAATTATAGAAGACACCTCTCTCTACAATATAAGCCGTGTGCAGGCCTCATCCCTTATAGATAAGGGTGAAAATGTTTTTTTATCCGTAAGTACCAAGAACAATTATATAGGCAGTAACAATACAGCAAAGAAACTTTTCCCTGAGCTTGCCAGACTCAGAGTTGATAAAAAATTTATAGATATGGAAAATGAATATTCAATCATTTCCATACTTCATGGCTTCATAGATGATTTTAAGGGCAAATGTGTCGACCACGGCGGAGATGAACATGATTACGAGGATGTGCATGACAATCCCTATAAACATAAGCATGAACATCATGAGGACGAGCATATCCTTGAAAGAGACGGCAAAATCTACAGGATAGTTGTCGAGCATCTCATGTATCAAAAGAAGATTAAGGGTTATCAGATTTCCATAATTGATGAAACAAAGGAAAGAAAATATACCAAACTTTTGCAACAGTATAATCAGAGGTTGGAACATGAGGTTGCTCAAAAAACAGAGCATATACAGGAAATTCAGGACAAGATGGTGCTTGGAATAGCAGATATGGTTGAAAATCGCGATGCAAATACCGGCGGACATATCAAGAGAACGAGCGAGGTTGTAAGAATACTTATTGATGAGATGAGAAAGGATAACATGGAAGGACTTGATGATGAATTTTGCAAATATGTTATCAAGGCTGCACCTATGCATGACCTTGGAAAGATTGCGGTTGATGATGCGGTACTCAGGAAGCCGGGAAGATTTACTCCTGAGGAATTTGAAGAAATGAAAAAGCATGCCGCCAAGGGTGCCGAAATAGTTCACAAGGTGTTGGCAGATATTGAAGAACCACGTTTCCAAATCATAGCTGAAAATGTGGCACATTATCATCATGAAAGATGGGACGGCTCAGGTTATCCGGAGCACATAAAGGGAGAAACGATTCCGCTTGAGGCACGTATCATGGCGATAGCAGACGTATATGATGCACTTGTAAGTAAAAGATGCTATAAGGATAGTATGTCCTTTGAGCAGGCGTTTAATATAATTGAAGAAGGCATGGGGACTCAGTTTGATGAAAGATTAAATAAATATTTTCTCGCATCAAGAGAAAAGCTTGAGACGTATTATAAAGAGGTTGTAAGAGAACAGGCATAGCTATACATTTTACTGGCAAAAGCTGAATCAATCCTGATAGATTATCGGCAGGAGAACAGACATGAAATACATCAGACAGTTTTTAATAATACTATTTATTTCTTTTATAGGAGAATTGCTTAATCACTATATTCCACTTCCGGTTCCGGCAAGTATATACGGTATAGTGATTATGTTTGTGTGCCTTTTTACCGGTATCATCAAGGTTGAGCATGTAAAAGAGGTATCCGGATTCTTAATCGAAATTATGCCACTGGTTTTTATACCGGCAGCAGTCGGACTTATCAATTCCTGGGGACTTATAAGTACAAAATGGTATATGTATGTGACAGTAATTATAGCAACAACTGTTCTCGTTATGGCAGTATCAGGACTTATGACACAGTTTGCCATAAGGTATGAGAAAAAACATAGCACTGATAATTTAAAGAGCTATGAGAGAGAAAATAATAAAACAGTCCGAACTGATAAGAAAATTATAACTGAAGCTGTTGATATGAATATAGCAGATAACAACATGAAAAAGGAGGATTCAAAAAATGAGTGAAATATCAAAAACACTTGAAGAATCAGCCTTCTTTGGACTGCTTTTAAGTCTTGCGGCATATGAGACAGGAATATTTTTAAAAAAGAAATTTAAATCCGGAATATTTAATCCACTGCTTATATCCATCATAATCGTTATAGCGGTTTTAAAGCTTGGACATATAGACTATCAAAAGTATAGTGCCGGTGCACAGTATCTAAGCTATCTGCTTACGCCGGTCACCGTTTGTCTGGCAGTTCCTTTATACGAACAGCTACGTGAATTAAAAAACAATTGGAAGGCTGTAATACTTGGCATTGCCTCCGGAGTTATAGCAAGCATGCTCGGTGTACTTGCCCTTGCATTAAGCTTTGATATGACTCATGAAGAATATGTTTCACTGCTTCCCAAATCAATAACCACAGCTATAGGCATGGGAGTATCGGAGGAGCTTGGTGGCTACGTATCCATAACTGTCATAGTCATAATTCTTACCGGAGTCTGTGGGAACATAATAGCAGAGCTGGTATTTAAGATATTTCATATAGAAGAACCGATAGCCAGAGGCATAGCCTGTGGAACGGCAAGCCATGCAATCGGCACAGCCAAAGCTATGGAGCTTGGTGAGGTAGAGGGGGCTATGAGCAGCCTCTCCATAGTAGTTGCCGGAGTCATAACAGTATTCGGTGCTGTTGTTTTTGCAAATTTTATGTAGAGTTTAGGAAAGCATAGTGAAAATCCCATAAAGTATAAGAAGATGGACCGGATAGTATGCGTAAAATACGTATTTCATAGACGGTCCCTTTTTATTGTTGTGAAAGCCTATAGGAAGCATGGCAAGTAATCCAAGCAGCTCAACCGTATTGGAAAAAACGAATGTACAAATTGCAATTGAGATAAAAAGTCCCATGAATCTCTTTGCGTTTTGCTTTTCAAAAAGAGGCTTTTCTTTATCTGTTCTAAAAAAGTAAAATAAAAGAATGAGCATAATTCCAAAGGCTGAATAATCAGTATGGATTATGACAGAAACTATCATAATCAGAATTATTGCCAGAGGATATCCCACAGTATATAAAACAGCAGATGCTCCGGTTTCTTTACATTCCTTGTAATGCTTTTTTGCCTCGTCCGCAAGTAAGACGCAGATAAGACCAAACAAAAGTGTAAAGTAAACATTTAAATCACTGAAATCCGTTGCGGATTTTAAAAATGCCAGTGAAAACGGCACCTGTGATATTATAGAAAATATAAATAATCTTAAAGCATATTTTTTGACATTTCTTGTGTGGTAAAAGCCTTCCACGATAAGATAGCAGTATATAGGAAATGCGATCCGGCCGATACACCTTAACAGATTATATATGTTAAGTGGTATAAGTCCACTCAAGTATAGGTTTCCGTCCTTGCAGGTTGTTCCTATTGCGGCACCTACATGATCTATGGTCATTGATATAATTGCAATTAGCTTTAAAATAAAAGTTGACATTTTTCTTTCCTTTTTATTAATTCAAATCCGATTTTTGTTTAACAAGAAATAATTATATCATCTCACCTATCGGTTCGATGAAGAAGTTCGCAAAATGCCGGTTCACGCAAGCGTGATCGTCGCTTTGCTCATTATATCACACTTTTATTTATTATAAAGACGAAAATTAAAATTGTTTAAATGGTTTATATGAGTTATAATTAACAGAGATTTGTATAACCATATTTGTTATGCTTTTGAATAAATATTATGTTGTTATGATAAAAGACAGTTATTCTGTTTATTGAATAATTTATGGATGAGATTGATTTGATATGAAGACTATTTTAAATTTGATTATGGCTGTTTTTCTGATGGAGGTTGGTTTTTTTCTCTTATTTGGAAGCGGTCTGAATATGGAAGATATGTCCAAAAATCTTAATAATTATCAAAATTCCAATATACCTACTTATGGAACAGAGGTTGGGCTATATATTATCGACGTTGGTGATGTATTTTTAGAAAAAGAGAATCTTGCAGGTATAATGTATGATACGGAATGTTATTATCTGGCGCAAATAAATGATGGAAGATTTATTGTAATAAAGACTTCCAAAGGAAGCAAAGTTGATGCTAAAGTATCAGAATATGCACGTAGCTGTAAGGATTATTATTTTTTCAATAAAGGAGCTAAGCCTGAAATCTTGTATCTTGATGGTAAAATTGACAAAATTCCGGATTTAGATGAGGGCGATTATAAGACGACTTTGGGCTCCGGTGTAAATAAATTTATGCCGGAACGAAGATATGTCAGAATGGATGTGAGTGACATTGTGATAAATGTCGATTACAATGTATCCGGAAAATCCATGGACAGTGTTTTGGAACAATCTATAAAGGTTATTATATCTGCGGCAAACAGTTTGAAGAAATTTTTGGGTATAGTGGTCATATTTATAGGAATTGTTTTGATAATCACTTTTATCAGAGATATATTGAATGGAGTAACATATGTCGGTAGCGGCAAAAAGGTTTTAGTTGCAGGCGATGATGTTTTTAAGAATATAACGGTAATGAAAAGCAGCTTACAGGATAATAAAGATGAAACAGATGCGGATATAACTTATGATAATAGTAAAGTAAAAGAGACTGTTATTGATAAAAATCTTCAAAATAGTGAAAAAGAGAAAAAAACTGATCAAAAAAAGAATACATCCGGTAAGGGATTTAAGCTAAAAAGTGAATAGATATTTGTATTATCAGATATTGTGGTTTGGAGGAAAGAAATGTCACTTGTTGAAGTAACAAGACGGATGTTTGGAACATCTGATAAAGAAAGAGATGAAGGTCTTAAAACTCCGGAAGATATTGAAAGATTTGACAATATAAGCTACGGGGAACATGGAAAGTGGAATTTGCTTGATGTATATAGACCAAAGAATAAAAATGGTTTAGAGGCTGCAAGAAATATTCATAGTTCGGAGAACTCTGATATTACAAGGCTTCCTGTTATAGTAAGCTGCCATGGCGGAGGCTGGGTTTACGGTGATAAGGATGTGTATCAGTATTATTGTATGAGTCTTGCCGAGAGGGGTTTCGCGGTGGTAAATTATACTTACAGACTTGCACCCGAGGATAAATTTCCAGCTTCGGTATTTGATACGGATGCGGTTTTTACATGGATATATGCACATGCATCGGAGTATGGATTTGATACTGAAAATGTATATGCGGTAGGAGATTCCGCAGGAGCAAATCTGCTTGGAATATACATTAACTTAATGAACGATAAAAGCTATGTTGAAAAGATAAATAATTATATTAAAGAAAATACGGATGAATTAGGTGACGCGAAAACTTTCAAAGAAATGGTATTCAAACCACAGCAGGATATTAGGATAAAGGCAGCAGCTTTTAACTGCGGTAAATATAGCTTTGATTCCCCAAAAGAAAAACGCGGTCTAAAGGATATGGCGGGATATTTATTTGAAAATGATGGGTGTAATGGTGAATTTGATATGATTGATGTTATAACTCATATCAATAAAAAATTTCCACCGGCATATATCATGACTGCTACAGGTGATTTTCTTATGAAAGAGGCAGGAAAGCTGTGTAACAGGCTTGAAGATTTAGGTGTATCCTTTGAATATCATTTTTATTCAGATGGAGATAATCCGCTCGGACATGTGTTTCATTGCAATATGAAACTTGATATGGCGGCAGTGTGTAATGATGATGAGTGCAGGTTCTTTAGAAAATATATAGGGTAAAGATTTATATTTTGAAGTAGATATATCTTTTGCAGTATAATTATGAAATAGATAATTTGTTTTTTAAAGATTAAATTAAAAAATTAATTTAAATTTTAATCTAATTTTAATTTTACTTAAAGGACTCTCTAATAATTATGGTATATATTAGGTACTGTCAGGAGGACATAAAAAATAAAATTCAGAAAATAAAAATCCTGACAAGCGAATAAAAACCATAAATGAGTTTTAAGAAAGAGAGGATAAAGATATGGATGAATTAGAAAAGGTTGAAAAGTTAAGAGAGCGTGCAAATGTTTCTTACGAGGAAGCTAAGGAGGCACTTGAAAATTCAAACGGAGATTTGCTTGATGCAATGGTTTATCTTGAGAAGCAGGGAAAGGTAAAATCCCCTGAACAGACTTCATACTCAACAGATGCTTCAGAACAGCCGAAATATGCAGATGTTCCTGCCATAGTAAAAGAGGGCGAGGAAAGAAGCAACGAGGAAAGCGTTGGTAAAAAGTTAGGTAAGATGCTTAAGAAGGCAGCAAGATACCTTAATGATAATCATCTTAAGGTTGAGCACAAGGATAAGACAATTCTTGATATACCTTTGTGGGTAGCACTTATAGCACTTCTTGCAGCATGGTGGATACTTGTAATACTTATAATTGTTTCACTCTTCTGTGATTACAGATACACAATAGTAGGAACAGGAAACAATGATGAGGTTAATAAGGTTATGGAAAAGGCTTCAGAGTTTACCGGACAGGTAAAGGATGAGTTCAAGAATAACTAAAAAGTTTTTTCATGATATTTAAATATAAATTTATGAAATGAAATACCTGTTAGAGATGACTAAGGATAGCAGGAAAAAATAATAATAAGAGGGGAAGAATTATGGGAGTAAAAATACTTGTGGTTGAGGATGAAGAAAAGCTTGCAAGATTTATTGAGCTTGAATTAAAGCATGAGGGATATGAGGTCGAGAAGGCTCACGATGGAAGAGTTGCACTTGATATGGCTCTTGCAGGTGACTACACACTGATACTGCTTGATATTATGCTCCCGGGCTTGAACGGATTGGAGGTTTTAAGAAGACTCCAAAATGAAAAGCCGACTCCGGTTATCCTTCTTACGGCAAGAGATGCCGTTATGGATAAGGTATCGGGACTGGATGCCGGAGCTATTGATTATATTACAAAGCCATTTGCCATAGAGGAGCTTCTGGCGAGAATAAGAGTTGCACTTAAGACACATTGCAACAATAATCAGCATGCTGCTTTGAAGGATTATCCGGAATTAAATGATGGCCTTGATAATCTTAATATTTCTGTCAATAAGGAAAGTGGACAAAGTGAAATATTTATGATAAAGGATCTTGTGCTCGATGTACCAAAGCACAGAGTTACCTACAGAGGCGAGGAAATCGAGCTTACAAACAGGGAGTTTTTGATGTTAAAAACCCTGCTTGAAAATATAGATATAGTACTGTCGCGTGACACCCTTCTTGAAAAGGTGTGCGGTTATGACTATGTGGGAGAGACAAATGTTGTTGATGTATATATAAGATACCTGCGAACCAAGATAGATGAGAAGTATGATATCAAGCTGATACAGACAATTCGCGGGGTAGGATATGTTATCAAGTCGGAGTAAAAGATAATAAATATTATGATAAATAAAAATGCCTGCTTTTTTAATTTAAAAGGCAGGCATATGTTATAGAAAGGTATATATACTATGGCGGAGAGAAAACAGGAAAGTAAAAAAACCACATCCATTGCTAAAAAGCTTAACCGTCAGCATATGGCGAAAAAATGGGGATTATATTTTTCGAGTGATTTGTTTTTGTTTTTTGCGCTGACCTTTGGCTGGATGCTTTTTGTTGAGATTGACAGACTCGATTTCTTTGAATGGAACAGGGAAAGATGGCTTTCAATGCCTGATGGAATTACCTCACTTACCTATAATTTTTCTGATAGGGGAGAAATGCTTGTCAGTATAAATGCATATGGCGTGCTTATATTCAGTTTAATTATGGTGAGCATCGCATTTTTCTTTCAGATGATGAATCTTATTCTGTCGCATTACGGAGATTACAGAAAGATAAGAAAGACACTTAAGCCGCTTGATGACCTTGCTTTAAAGGCGGATGAGATAAGCCGTCTCACCTTTGATGAGCAGAAGTTTCATCGTATTGAGGATGCGATTACACATATGAGTCCCGAGGATGAGAAGGCACTTTCGCTCGGTGACGAGGATCTTATGGGAATCGAACAGGCGATGAACAATCTGATAAAAAGAATGCACGATACCTATAACCAGCAGGCGCGTTTTGTAAATGATGCCTCCCATGAGCTTCGTACACCTATTGCGGTTATCGAGGGCTATGCCAATATGCTTGACCGTTGGGGCAAGGAGGATGAGGCAGTACTTGATGAGTCCATAGCGGCTATAAAAAATGAGTCCGCACATATGAAATATCTGGTTGAACAGCTATTGTTCCTTGCACGAGGTGACAGCGGAAAAAATGTTATGAAATTTGCCGATATGTCCCTCAATGATACTATGCGTGAAATCTATGAGGAGTCTCTTATGATTGATGAGGCACATCCTTACAGATTTGCGGAGCCGGAAGAAAATATCCATATTAACGGAGATGCCTCCATGTTAAAACAGGCGGTAAGAATCCTCGTTGATAATGCAGCCAAATACACCGAAAAGGGTGATGAGATAAAGCTTTCCGTCGGACGTAACGAAGAGGGAAGACCGTACCTACAGGTGCAGGACAGTGGAATTGGTATGGCGGAAGCAGATGTACAGCATATGTTTGAACGCTTCTACCGTTCTGATGAGGTAAGAAAAACACAGGGAACAGGACTTGGACTTTCTATATCCAAATGGATAGTTGACAGACATAAGGGACATTTTGAAATACTTTCCAGAACCGAGCTCGGAACGAGGATAAGGATTGTGTTGTAATGAGCTTTGCGCCGATGAACGCTTGCGGACATCGGTATAAAGCGAAAACCACATTGAGCCGTTAGGCGAGATGTTGTGAAATGATAAGGAGTGTAACTATGTACAAAATTACATTGTATGATCATAATTTAAGTCCAATATGTGATGGAACTGCTTTTTGGTTTGTTGAGGACTTAAGTGCGTTTGAAGAAAAGTGGTTGCCATTACAATGCGAACATGATGTTTCGACTGTAGAAAAATATTACAGGTCAAAGTTTGGTGAAATAATTTCAGATTGGTATTCGGACATTGCTGACCTGAATATAGTTCAAAAGGCAGATTCAAAGATTATTTCAAAGTTAGATTATACATATAAAAATAAAGAAATTGTGTTAGAAAATATTTACGGATTCGAAACAAAGCTGGAATTTGATGAACTTAAAATAAAATTGAGATTTTTAAGATATGCTGATGATTAATTCCTTGTTGGTCAATATCATGGAAAAGGATGTAAGAGAAGTAATCCGACATGGAACAGATGGTACAATAAAGAAGTGAAGTATTCAAAGATGTATTTCTTTGGTAATCCGGTAGCTACATATAAGGCGCGGGATATAAACTGGGATGACATGGATAAAGATGATTGCTACAAGGATTTCTATACAAATGATAAGGACTTTTATAAGCATGATGAAGTAGAAACATTTGTGTGGATACCGATTAAAAAAGTTGATGAACAGTATAAAATAAAAAGACTGACTAAGGAAGAACTGGCGATATTGATGATGGATATTGTTGGAGAATCAGGGTAAAATGTTCAAGAGTGACATTGGTTTATTGATGTTTTTTAATGAATAAGGATGATGATTTCATAGAAAAAATGTGATAGGTCGGAAGCAGTTTGTATTGACTGCTTCCTGTTTTATTATTATATTTACAGTGTTTTTTATATCAATGAATAATATTGACACATACAATAAATAAGAATATAATGGTATCAAATGATACCAAAGGAGCCTGCTGAATATGTCTGATTCAAATACAAGGATAGAGAGTAAATTAGAAGTACAATCGTATTTACAGAATTTAAAATATGTATATAGGAAAAATAGAATTATTTAGATAAAAGGAGGTTGATGTTTGATATGAGTAAAATAATAAGTAAAGAAAAAAAACTATGCATGTGTTGTATGAAAGAGCATGAAGTGAAAATTGTTAGAATAATGGATGATAATATTTATAAAGGAGTCGATATAAAATATCCGGCAAATTATTATTATTGTGAAGATGCAGATGAATATTATAATGATGAAAATCAACTTTCGGAAAATGATTTATCTATGAAAAATGAGTATCGTAAGAAGGTTGGATTATTAACATCAGGAGAGATTATTTCAATAAGAGAAAAATATAATATCAGTCAAACGGATTTGTGCATATTATTGGGCTGGGGTGGTAAAACAATAACAAGATATGAAGGACATCAAGTTCAGGATATGGCACATGATTCTATTTTAAGAAAGATAAGGGATGATGCAGAATGGTTTCTGACGCTTTTAGATAAATCCAAGGATGTGATATCAGAGGATTATTATTACAAATACAGAGATAATGCTGCATTGGTTTTGGAAAAAGAACGTGAAAGTTATCTTAAGAAAGCAATTATTTCTAATTATGCGGCGTATTTTTATAAACCTTACTATAGTGGTAACAGAAAGCTTTCTTTTGAAACGGTGGTTGATGTGATTAATTATACAGTAAATGATAATAAAGAAAATGTTTTTATGAATAAAATGCTAAAATTGTTATGGTACATTGATACATTATCATTTAAAAAAAGAGGTCACGCGATTACAGGCCTTGTATATCAAGCACGACCAAATGGAATTTTACCTGTTTCCTATGAATATTTGATTGATTTGGATGGAATAAACTATGAGGAGGTAGAAATAGGAGAAGGCATCGGATATAAGCTGATTTCTTCCGGCTTGACAGAATATAATAATCTTACTGAAGATGATAAAAAGATTATTGATATAATAAAATCTACATTTAATAATATTTCAAATGAATTATTACTGAAAAAAATAAAGGACGAAATGGCATATCAAAATACAAACATTGGAGATATTGTTAGCTTTATACAATCGGAAAATCTGTCGGTAAGTTAAAATGATAAAAAAATATATTGACAAATACAATTAGATTGTGTACAATCATTTTAAATAAAGATTGTGCACAATCTAATTTTTACTAAACTATTATATTTACAGCTGTCGTATATATGAGATTGTTTCAATCAAAAAATATAAATCAGGAGGTAAGAGATATGAGTATTTATGAACAGAAGGTAATTAATTTGTATGGTGACGAGGTTGATCTGACAGAGTTTGAAGGAAAGGTAATGATGATTTTTAACTCTGCTACACAGTGTGGATTTACACCGCAGTATGATGAGATACAGGACTTATATGAGAGATATGCTGACAGAGGTCTTGCGGTTTTGGAATTCCCATGTGACCAGTTCGGACATCAGGCACCGGGTTCGAATGAGGAGATAGCAACATTTTGTGATGCAAGATTTGGTCTTACATTTTCCAGATATTCCAAGGTGGATGTAAACGGCGAAAATGCAATTCCACTCTTTAAGATGCTCACCGAGGCACAGGGCTTTAAGGGATTTGATGCAGATAATCCTGCTTCTGAAATGCTTGATAACATGCTTAAAAGTGCAGATCCGGATTATAAAAACGATCCATCTATCAAGTGGAACTTTACAAAGTTTTTGGTGGACAGAGATGGAAATATTGTTAAGAGATTTGAGCCGACAGCACCGATGGGTGACATCGAGGATGCGATTGAGGAATTATTATAACATATAAAAGATATTGACGAAGTATAACAATTATATATAGTATAATAGAAAGTGAGGAAAAATTATGGGATTTTATGATTATAAGGCAGTAAAAATGAATGGACAAGAGGTTTCTATGGAAGAATATAAGGGTAAGGTAGTGCTTGTAGTCAATACAGCCAGCAAGTGCGGCTTTACTCCACAGCTTAAGGGACTTCAGGAGTTATATGATAAGTATCATGAGCAGGGACTTGAGATACTTGGTTTTCCTTGCAACCAGTTTGCAAATCAGGATCCGGGAGATAATAAGGAGATAAGCGAGTTTTGTTCACTCAATTACGGTGTTACATTTACGATGTTTGAAAAGATTGATGTAAACGGAGATGACGCACATCCGCTTTATAAATTCCTTAAGGAAGAAAAGCATGGACTTATGAAAAATATCAAGTGGAATTTTGAGAAGTTCCTTATCGACAAGGATGGAAATGTAGTTGAAAGATTTGGATCAACCAAGACTCCGGAGAAAATCGAGGATGATGTAAAGAAGCTTCTGTAAAGTTAGAAAAAATGTGATAAGGTGTTTGTACGCATGGCACAAAGTGGCGAGTTGTTATGTCACATGAAAGGCAGGGATGAAGAAGATGGAAAGATATGATATAGCAATTATAGGTACCGGTCCCGGAGGACTGGAGGCTGCCATAACAGCAAAGATAAGAAATAAAAATATTCTTCTTATCGGCAATAAAAATCTAAGCCTTAAGGTTGAAAAGGCACATACGATAAAAAATTATCTTGGTATACCGGACGCGGCAGGTGAAGATCTGACTGTAAGGTTCAAAAAGCATCTTGCTGATATGGAGATAGAGATAACCGAAGACAAGATAAGCTCTGTTTATGCTATGGGTGACTATTTTGCCTTACAGGGCGCGGATGTTATGTATGAGGCTGAGACAGTTATACTTGCGACAGGTGTAGTACTTGGCAAACCGTATCCGGGTGAAAATGAATATCTCGGAAAGGGTGTAAGCTACTGCGCAACCTGTGATGCACCGCTTTATCGTGGCAAGACTGCAGCGGTTTTGGGCTTCAGTCCGAAGGAGGAAGCAGAGGCAGCATTTTTGGGAGAGGTATGCGAGAAGGTTTACTATTTCCCACAGTATAAGGAGCCGGTTGAATTAAGCAAAGATAATATAGAAATATGCATGGATAAGCCAAAGGAGATAAAGGGTGAGATGACTGTAAATACCCTTGTTACCGATAGCGGTGAGGTTAGTGTTGACGGTGTATTTATCTTAAGGGAAAGCGTTGCACCTAGCCAGCTTGTGCCGGGACTTGAGACAGAGGATAACCATGTAAAAGTAAACCGTAAGCTTGAAACCAGCATCCCGGGATGCTTTGCCTGCGGTGACATAACCGGAACGCCTTATCAGTATATAAAGGCAGCCGGTGAAGGAAATGTAGCAGCACTTTCTGCAGTTGCATATCTTGACGAAAAAAAGCGTAAGATGTAAAATTATATTTTGAAAAATGTATCTGATGTATTCGGAAGGTTATATCAGTTATATGAAAAAACTAAGCTAATATAATGAAATATAGACTATAAAAACATAAGGAGGATGGGTATATGGTAAAGGTAATTAATCAGGATGAATTTGATGAGGTAAAAAACAGCGACTTGGCTGTAGTGGATTTTTCAGCAGTATGGTGTGGACCTTGTAAGATGGTTGCACCTGTTCTTGAAGAGGTTTCCGAGGAGCTTGCTGATGTCAATTTCTTCAATATAGATGTTGACAAAAATATGGAGATTGCAAGAGAGTACAATATAACTAACATTCCTGCAATTCTTGTATTGAAGAAGGGTGAGGTTGTAAATTCACAGATTGGATTCGCACCAAAGGATAAACTTGTTGAGGTTATTAACAGCAGTAAATAAAAAAGCGAGGGGAGAATAATGGCAGATAAGTATGAGGCTCTGAAATTAAAAAATCAATTGTGTTTTCCGCTGTATGCGTGCGGTAAGGGTATAGTAAAAAGATACAAACCATTTTTGGATAATATAGGTCTTACCTATACCCAGTACATAACGATGATGGTTATGTGGGAACAAAAAAAGATTAATGTCAAGGATTTAGGAGGCTTTTTATATCTTGATTCGGGTACTTTAACTCCGGTATTAAAAAAGCTTGAGCATATGGGATATGTTACAAGGGAAAGAGATTCCGAGGATGAAAGAGTACTAAATGTAACGATAACAAAAGCCGGGGAGGAACTAAAGAAAAAGGCAGTCGACGTACCGCTCCAGATTGGTTCATGCATAAGACTTGAGCCGGAGGAAGCTGAGACGTTATATAAACTTTTATACAAGCTTCTTGGGGAATTGGAAGAAGAATAAGAAATGAATATTGTCGTAGAA
This sequence comes from uncultured Lachnospiraceae bacterium, assembly GCA_902762955.1. Taxonomy (GTDB): domain Bacteria; phylum Bacillota; class Clostridia; order Lachnospirales; family Lachnospiraceae; genus Coprococcus_C. The sequence continues at coordinate 18,953 of CACWQH010000019.1, read as the reverse complement.
TATTTAAGAAATTGCTATCCGACTGTTATGGTTCTTTTGACCATAATAGTTATGGTGGAATTAACTAAACGTAGTGGGATATTTGAGAAGACAGGGCGTATATACATCATGGTGTTACTTACATTTGCTCTGTCTTTGCTTGAGTTTGCGGAGATATGGATAGATGAACATAATTTAAACTATCGGCTTTTATTTTATAAGGCTATGCTTATTTACAGTCTCTATCCTATGGTAGCTCTGCTTTTTTATTATTTTACATCTGATGTAAAGCATAAGTTTCTTATATTTATCCCGCAGCTTATAAATATAATTATTAATGTTCTTGATTTATTTGGCACAAGGCTTATTTATTATTACTATGAGGATCATGGATATGAGGGTGGACCGCTTAATTTTCTGCCTTTTGCTGTAGAAATATTCTATGTTGTTTTAATAGGTGTCTATTCTGTAAGAATATTAAATGGGAAAAATAAATCCAAGGGTATTATAATGGCATTTTGTATGGTGACAATTATATTTGCACAGTTTCTTACCAATTTTGATATGCCTTCCATATATCTTCCGACGATAATTGCTATCGAGATTTTAGTATATTATTTTTATATTGCGGCTATCCAGTACAATGAAAATAAGGATGCACTTGTGGAGAGTGAGCTTGCGCTTGAAAGAAACAGAAATAATCTTTTGCTGGCTCAGATAAAACCGCATTTCATAAACAGCAATCTTGCGGTTATAAGAAGTCTTTGCTATGAGGAGCCGGAAAAGGCAGTTGAGATGTTGGATCATTTTTCGGGATATCTGCGGGAAAATATACAGCAGATAGACGATATGCAGCTCGTATCCTTTGAAAGAGAGATGGAATCGGTAGATAACTTTGTTTATCTTGAAATGCAAAGATTTCCTGATAAAATAGAGGTCATTAAGGACATAAGGGTTAATGATTTTTTTGTTCCGCCTCTTTCGGTTCAGACAATCGTGGAAAATGCGATAAGACACGGTATAAGCATGACCGGAAAAAAAGGAACTGTCCGTATATCGACACTTGCAAAGGACAATAATATCATTGTAAAAATTGAAGATAACGGCAAAGGGTTTGATGTAGACAGCGTAGAATTTGACGGGATAAATCATGTCGGAATTAAAAATGTAGCCAATAGATTAAAAAGGATACTCAACGGAAAAATCAAGGTGGAAAGTGAAGTCGGATACGGCACCACCGTTACATTTTACATACCGAAAGAAAACGTAAGGAAAGAAATATAGCAGGAGAGATATAGCAGATAAAGAGTGTTAATGAACAAAGTACTCGTTAAGATATCAGGATTGGAGGCAGAAATATATGAAGTGTTTGATAGCAGATGATGAACCGCTTATATTGAAGGATATCCACAGAACAGCAAAGAAGGTCCTTGGAGAGAATACGGAATATTTTCTGGCGGAAAATTCTGATGAAGCGCTCGGGATAATTGAGAAAGAAAAGGAATCCGGAACCGGGATACAGATAGCATTTCTTGATATAGAGATGCCATTTATAAGCGGACTTGAGGTTGCAAAAAAGATTCAAGAAATAAGTCCGAAAACCAATATAATATTTGTTACGGGACACGGTAAGTATGCGCTTGATGTGCTGGAAATGTATGTGAGCGGTTTTATCATGAAGCCTATAAATGAAAAGAGCATGAAAAAGGCAATCAAAAACCTTAGATATCCGATACCGACTCTGTCGATAAAATGCTTCGGTCACTTTGAAATCTTCTTCGGAGATACACCTGTTGATTTTAAACGTACACAGTGTAAGGAGATAGTTGCATATCTGGTAGATAAAAAAGGCGCGCTTGTATCCGAGGATGAGCTGCGATTTCTGCTGTGGTCCGAGGAAGAAGATTCAGAAAAGAAAAAACGCTATATACGAAATATTATAAGTGATATAAGATTAGCATTTAAAAGCTGCGGAGTGGATGATGTAATTATAAATAACAATAAATCCTTTTATTGTATAAACAAGGAAAAGATAAGCTGTGATTACTTTGATTATATTGATGGAAATAAAGATATAACCGATGAGGAGAGGGCTTCATATATGGAACAGTATCCTTGGGCGGAACTTTAAAGATTGAATAAAAGTAACCGATGCCGATCATAAATGACCGGAACCGGTTACTTTTGTACATATAGGACTATGATTTCAAATCATTTTTTTCTTCAAGAAGTTTAGTTAATCTTGCAATTTCAGCATCCTTTTCAGCGATGGTCTCATCCTTTTCGGCAAGAGCCTCATCCTTTTCAGCGAGAGCCTCATCCTTTTCAGCAAGAGCTTTGTACAATATATCAAATTGAGTTACAATTACTTTTCCACCCATATTGATTTTCAACTCCTTTTCATTGTTGTTGCCATTAGTTACATGTCGTATAATCATGTTGGTATAAACAAGCAGATTATCATGATCATACTGATTGATTAATGATTCATGAAGTGAATTCTGCAAGAAAGAATAGAAGTAGTATAAATCATTCTCAACTTCTTCCAATTCCTCTTTACTTGCTCGTTTGATTGAGTAGTATTGGTGATATACTCATCTGTCGGCAATAGTTCAAATGCCTCGTCCAACGAATAATCCTTGTTGAATTTGAAATTAATTAAAGGTATAAAAAGCTTTGTATGATTGGCTTTTAAAGATTGAAAAACATCATCATATGTATTGGAATGATTAGCGTTGCTTTTTACCTTATCTGTAATTTTTTCTTTTTCCATAAGCTTCTGCTCCTTATAATTTTATTATATTTTTTGATAGTGTGCAACATAAATATGTTAAATAATATAAATATAAATGAGTCGAAGACATTTTTATATTACTTAATAATTTGATAAATAATCATGATAATATTTTTACACAGGAAAATAAAAGCAAAATCAAAATAAAATCCAGACCAATAGAAATATAATGATTTTTTGCTGCACATATAAATAATAGACTATAAAATTAAAAAATACAAGAGAAAAAAGCAAAACGACACGAATAGTATCATTTTTTATAAAAAAAAGTCACCGGAAGTAAAAGCCACAAATCTTACAGAAGATTTTGCAGAGTCTACACTGTCAGATGAAGAAAAAGCATTGGTGGATGATGCAGTTGACCATGGTAAAAGTGTTGATGTAGATGTATATCTTGAGATAAAGGATATAAGCGACACAATCAGTGCTTCCGATAAGGATAAGATTAAGACGGCTGTAGCTAATACAGATAATATTGAATACTTTGATATATCCTTATTCAAAGAAATAACCATAAGCGGACAGTCACAGGGTGCAATATCCATTCATAATCTCGATACACCGTTTAAACTTACCATAGCAGCACCGAAGAGCTTTCCTGCGGTTGCGGAAGGATATACAAGAACATATATTGTATTAAGATTGCATGATGGTACTATTACAGTACTTTCGGCAACTTTAAATGCAGACGGAACTATTTCCTTTGAAACAGACAGATTATCGACTTATGCAGTAGCGTATACAGATTCAGCTATTGATACAGATAAGGAAAGAGCGAGAACGACTGGCTTGTAGATCTTGGTTGGAGATATGAAGGCGTAGGCTGGTACGGAGTGAAATAATAAGCAAAAAATGTGGCGGTATACATAATCCCCATCCGTCACATTAGACTAGGGCAGGCACGTAGTGTGCCTGCCTGTTTTTATTGCGATAAATTTGGTGACATGGGGTGAGCCTTGGCACAAAATTCAAGTTTTTTTGTTACGAAAAATGTTGACATGCCCTTTGCGACGCGTTAACATTTTTTGAGGTGAACTGTTCATCTTTTATGTTGCAAATGGAGGTTGACATGACCAAGGTGGATTTGATAACCGGATTTCTAGGCTCCGGTAAGACTACTTTTATAAGAAAATATGCGGAGTATCTGCTTGATAAGAAAGAAAATGTCTGCATACTTGAAAATGACTACGGCGCAATCAATGTAGATATGATGCTTCTTGCGGATTTGGAGGAAAAGGGCTGCGGGCTTGAGATGGTGGCGGGCGGCTGCGACTATGACTGCCACAGGAGGAGATTCAAGACTAAACTTATAACTATGGCTATGCTTGGCTATAACAGAGTGATAATTGAACCGTCGGGTATATTTGATGTGGATGAGTTTTTCGATATCCTCCACGAAGAGCCTTTGGACAGACTTTATGAGATAGGAAATGTTATAGCGATTGTAAAGGCAGATCTTGAAAATGATATGTCTGCCGAAGCGGATTGTATGCTCGCAAGCCAGCTCGCAGAGGCTGGGATGGTTTTACTAAGCCGGGTGCAGGAGGTATCGCAGGGACAGCTTAAAAACACAACAGAGCATATAAATGATGCTTTAAAAAAAGTGAAATGCGACAGGAAATACATACTTGCGAGCAACGTGAATTTAAATGAATCAAATGAAATAATCAAGCAGGATTTGCTCGCAAAAGACTGGAACGACTTAACAAAAGATGATTATGAACTGATAGGAAATTGCGGATATAAAACGTATCCGTATGAAAAGAAAATATCCATGGATGATAACAGCTTTGATGCTCTGTTTTTTATGAATCTTGATATGAAACTTGAAGAAATTAAAGACTCGATAAAAAAACTCTTTATGGATAAAACTGTCGGAAAAATCAGCCGTGTTAAAGGCTTTACAAAGGATGAAAACATCTGGTACGAGATCAATGCCACTGAAAAGGAGCTTTCTGTAAATAGTATATCAAACGGACAGGATGTAATTATAGTAATTGGAGAAAATCTTGATAAAAAAGAAATAGACAGATGCTTTTCGGCGAGATTCTCAACGATTAAGACGAGTTAAAGGTTATGAATGTAAGAAGAATCATTTTTATAATTTTATCATGCATATGGATGACGGTTATATTTTGTTTTTCAGCACGTGATGCGGATGAGTCGGAAAAGGATAGCTACAAGGTTGGACTTACAGTCGGAAAAGTTATTGTTCATGACTTTGAAAAACAAAGTGAAGAAAAGCAGATGGAGTTTGCTAAGAAGGTTGACCATCCGATTCGCAAGATGGCACATGCAACAGAGTATGCCATACTCGGTATGCTTTTAATCGGGGTATTTTATCCTGTTAAAAAATATTATTTAATAGCTTTTTTGGTGAGTGTAGTTTATTCTGTTACAGATGAGGTTCATCAATTGTTTGTTCCCGGGAGAAGCGGGCAGCCTACGGATGTGATGATTGACAGCCTGGGTGCTTTGATTGGGATTCTATTGATATTAGCTTTTATAAGCCTGACTAAAAGAAGAAAAGGGCTTGTGTCTTCTGACACAGTAAAATAATTGCTTGACAACTGTAAGATATTATGATATTTTTTTCTAAACCGTTGAAGAAGAGTAAGTAGGTTTTACCGCTTTTCTCACAGAGAGCTGTGGATGGTGGAATCACAGTAGGAAATGTAATCCCGAATGGACTTCTGAGGGTGAGCTGAAATGATCTTTCAAAGTATGCAAGCCGGGGACGACGCCTCGTTAAAAATGTCAGCATATGACAGTATGCGTAAAGCGGGTGTTAATTACACCAAGCCGGGTGGCACCGCAGGAAATGAGATTATCCTGTCCCAGCAAAGATTTCTTTGTTGGGACTTTTTTGTGTGATAAGCCCTTCAGGCAGATAAATAATTTGCTTACAAAATGCATACTAAACAAACAATTTATATTATATTTGAAAGGAAGGTACAAAACTATGACAAATGAAATCCCTTACAAGATTTATCTTAATGAATCGGAAATGCCAAAGCAGTGGTACAATCTTAGAGCTGATATGGTCAATAAACTGGCACCTCTTCTTAATCCGGGGACACACAAGCCTATGACGGCTGAAGAACTTGCTCCTGTATTTTGCGAGGAGCTTGTAAAGCAGGAGCTTGATGATACAACTCCTTATTTTGATATCCCTCAGGAGATACTTGATTTTTATAAGATGTTCAGACCATCTCCATTGGTTCGAGCTTATTGTCTTGAGAAGAAACTTGGTACTCCGGCAAAAATTTATTATAAGTTCGAGGGTAACAATACAAGCGGAAGCCACAAGCTTAATTCTGCAATTGCCCAGGCATATTATGCTAAGAAGCAGGGCTTAAAGGGGGTTACCACAGAGACCGGAGCAGGTCAGTGGGGAACTGCACTTTCTATGGCTTGTTCATATTTTGATCTTGACTGCAAGGTCTATATGGTTAAGGTTTCCTATGAGCAGAAGCCTTTCCGCCGTGAGGTTATGAGAACCTACGGAGCAACAGTAACTCCTTCACCATCAACCACAACTGAAATTGGTAAGAAGATTCTTGCCGAGCATCCGGGTACAACTGGAAGTCTTGGCTGTGCTATATCTGAAGCAGTTGAAGTTGCAACCTCAACAGAAGGATACAGATATGTACTTGGAAGCGTACTTAATCAGGTTCTTTTGCATCAGTCTGTTATCGGTCTTGAAACTAAGGCTGCGCTTGACAAATACGGCATTACTCCGGACATTATCATAGGTTGTGCAGGTGGTGGTTCCAATCTTGGTGGACTTATCGCTCCATTTATGGGTGAGAAGATTAAAAATGGCGCTAACTATCGTATAGTTGCAGTTGAGCCTGCATCATGTCCAAGCTTTACAAGAGGTAAGTATGCATACGACTTCTGTGACACCGGAATGGTTTGTCCTCTTGCTAAAATGTACACTCTTGGCAGCGACTTTATACCTGCTCCAAACCATGCGGGCGGTCTTCGTTATCATGGTATGAGTTCAACCTTATCACAGCTTTATGATGATGGTCTTATGGAAGCTGTATCGGTTCCTCAGACAGAGGTATTTGAGGCAGCAGAGCAGTTCGCGAGAGTTGAAGGTATTCTTCCTGCACCGGAGAGCTCACATGCAATTAAGGTTGCCATCGACGAAGCACTTAAGTGTAAAGAAACCGGTGAGGAAAAAACTATCGTATTTGGTCTCACAGGTACAGGTTATTTTGACCTTGTTGCATACGAGAAGTTCCATGACGGAAAGATGGATGATTATGTTCCAACAGATGAGGAGCTTGCAGCATCCCTTGCAAAGCTTCCGGTAGTTGAATAAAATTAGTTTAAAGCTTTAAAAAATAAATAACCGGTTGGAGAGTCAACATCTGCTTGTTAAATCAAAGTGTTCAAATGCTCTCTAACCGGCTTTTTATTTCTAACAGTTTACGAGTGCTTATAATTAGTAATCTGCATGTATCAAGGCTTATGCCACGTATTATATGTTGCGGTAGTGGAATTTTTAGTTTATTGGTTGTATAATAGGGTTAAATAATTTAGGAGTATGATTTTATGGCAAATATCATGGATTACCTTGATTGGAGAGGGGACCTTAGCTTTTCGGCTTCTTCGTTTAATCAGGTTGATAATTTAATATTTTCTGAGCTTGTTTATCTTATGCTGGAGGACATAGTGCCTGTTCATAGCACTGATAAGGGATATATTTCTTTATATAATGTATGGAAGGATTATGTATATCTTTCATGTGACCAATCAAACCTTATCTATGATCCTGCACCATTGCTTGAAAAAGCAGCACATAGTGAAAGATTTAAAAATGTAAAGCTTAAGGATTATTTAAATGTTTTTGATACAGACAGTCACATTCAGTTTGCAGCAGTAAGCTTTTATCTGGAGAAGGATTTAATTTATATAGCTTTTCGGGGTACAGACGGTACGATAGAAGGCTGGCGTGAGGATTTTAATATAAGCTATATGCGTGAAGTGCCCGGACAGATGGAGGCGGTTTCCTATGTTAATGATGTGGCAAAGGATTTTAATGGTAAAATTATTTTAGGCGGACACTCAAAGGGCGGAAATCTTGCTGTATATGCAGGTACATTTTGCGAGGATATCTATAAGGATAAGATAATAAGGATATATTCCAACGACGGTCCCGGATTTAATCGAGAAATAGTAAAAACAAAAGAATATAATGAGGTGCTGGATAAGGTGGAGATGATTATACCGGAGGCTTCGCTTGTAGGAATACTTATGTCCAATAAAAAAGAAAAGCTGATAGTTAAAAGTGATGCCACAGGTACTATGCAGCATAGCCCTTACAGTTGGCAGGTTTTAGGCACAGGCTTTTTAATTGCACCAAAGCAAAATACTGCAAGTCTTATGGCTGATGATGCGTTAAATAACTGGCTTGCTTCACTTGGTGAGGATGAGCTGAAAAGCTTTGTAAATGCTTTGTTTGATATACTTGATGCTTCAGGTGCAACCACACTTTCCGAGCTTTCGGATAATAAATGGGCTGCGTTTAATGCTATGCTTAAGGCTGCAAAGGATATGGATAAGGGCACGAGAGATAATCTTATTATGGTTGTAAAAAGACTTGCGAGCTCAAGCAAGGATGTTATATGGAATGAAGCAAAATCGGCATTTGATTTTGACGGAAGTAAGTGATTATAAAAAATGGATTAGATAATAGAAAGTGATTGTAAAAAATCATTTAGTTTGGATAAAAATAAATATCTGTAAAACAGGGGATGTCAAAATGTATTATTTTATAGTAAATGCAAGTGGTGGAAGCGGCAAGGCAAAAAAGACATGGAGTCTTATAAGAGATGAATTAAAAAGAAAAAATGTAAAATACAGGGCATTTCGTACCCAAAGCCCTGAGCATGCAGGAGAGCTTGCAGGTAAAATATCAGTGCTGCCGGACGATGACATACATATGGTTGTGGTTGGTGGAGACGGAACGATAAATGAAGTTTTAAATGGCATTAAGGATTTTGACAGGATAACATTTTCTGTGATTCCGTCCGGCTCGGCAAATGATTTTGCAAGAGGACTTGGTATATCAAAAAATCCTGTAACAGCACTTTTACGAATACTTGATACATCAAAGGAAAGTCAAAGGATAGATATAGGGTGTGTAACCTCCTTTGACAGAAAAAAAGATAATCACAGTGAAAATAAAACAATTGAAAATTCGGCTGAAACAATAATCAATAGAAGATTATTTGGAATCAGCAGTGGTATAGGTCTTGATGCCATAGTCTGCAAAAAGGCACTTGATTCAAGAATAAAAAAATTTCTTAATAAGTTAAACCTTGGCTCACTAACATATATCATACTTACGGTTATCAGCTTATTTACTATGGATTATATAGATGCCGAAATTGAGGTGTATGATGAAGAAAAAGAGATTGAGGGAACTGCTTCGGTTTTAAAAGAAGTAATAAGTATGAAGAAAATGATATTTGCTGCTTTTATGAATGTAAGGGCAGAAGGCGGTGGTGTACCTATGACACCGGATGCTAAGTATGATGATGGAAAGCTTTCTGTGTGTATAGCGTCCGATATATCTAAAATAAGTGCATTTGCTAAGCTTCCTTTACTTGTTATGGCAAAGCAGGATAAGATAAAGGGTTTTAAGCTTTTTGATGCAAAAAAGCTTGTTGTAAGAACAAAAGAGCCTGCTGTTCTTCATGCGGATGGAGAGTATATCGGTGATGAGAGAAAAATCGAAATAACCTGTCTTGAAAAAATGTTAAAGATAAAGAAGTAAAATTAAAATCATATAAAATTAAAATCATATAAAACTAAAATCAGGCAAAATTAAAATCATATAAAATTAAAATCATGTAATTAATTATAATAAAAATTAGTTTAATCTAAATAGTTTAATCTAAAAAATGGTGCCTTGTATTTTGCTGCTTCATGCAATACAGGACACCATTTTTTATACGTCGTTTTAAATAATACTCTGCAATAAAAAAATCTTATTTTTTAATTAACCGGATAATTAAGTAACTTGTTTTTTCTGATTATTTCTTTAAAAACCGGCTTTCTTCAAAGAGCTTACGGTTATCTACTATACGTACAGCCTTTCCTTCACTTCTTGGAATGCTCTTAGGTGCAACGAGATGAACCTCAACGACTATACCAAGCATTGACTTAAGTGCGGCAACAAGTTTCTTTTCTCTGTAGGCTTTTTCAGCATCGTCAGAAGGTGGATTGCTTGGAAGCCATTCTACATCACATGCAATTGTATCACTGTTTCCGACACGGTCGACAACAAGCTGGTAATTTGCCTCATAACCATTGTTAAGAAGAACTGTTTCTATCTGTGACGGGAATACATTTACACCTTTAACAACCATCATATCATCACTTCTTCCAAGCGGTTTGCTCATACGGATATGAGTACGTCCACAAGAACATTTCTCGCGTGAAAGAACACAGATATCCCTTGTACGATAACGAAGGAGTGGGAAGCCCTGCTTGGTAATACATGAGAATACAAGCTCACCCTTTTCACCCTCCGGAAGAACTTCTCCTGTCTGTGGGTTGATTATTTCAGGGATAAAGTGATCTTCGTTGACATGCATTCCACGCTGTTCTTCACATTCAAATGATACGCCAGGACCGCTTATCTCGGTAAGTCCGTAAATATCATAAGCCTTAATACCAAGTGATTCCTCTATGTTATGACGCATTTCTTCTGTCCATGCTTCAGCACCAAATATACCGGCTTTTAACTTTATCTGATCCTTTACACCACGTTCAGCGATACTCTCACCGAGATATGCAGCGTATGAAGGTGTACAGCAAAGAATTGTTGAACCAAGGTCTGTCATAAACTGTATCTGTCTGTCAGTGTTACCTGATGACATAGGAAGTGTCAGTGAACCGACCTTGTGTGAACCGCCGTTAAGTCCGGGACCACCTGTGAAAAGTCCGTAGCCGTAGCAGACATGTACAACATCATCCTTGGTTCCGCCTGCTGCAACTATTGCACGTGCACAGCAGGTATCCCATATGTCTATATCATCCTGTGTGTAAAATGAAACAACTCTTCTTCCGGTTGTTCCACTGGTTGATTGAATACGAACACATTCTGAGAGAGGAACTCCGAGTAATCCGTAAGGATACTGGTCTCTTAAATCGTCCTTTGTAATAAAAGGAAGCTTATGTAAGTCTTCAACTCCGTGGATATCATCAGGGCTGATGCCTGCTTCGTCCATACGGTCATGATAAAATTTAACACTGTCATATACGTGTCTTACCTGCTTTACGAGGCGCTCGCTCTGAAGCTTTTTAATCTCTTCAACAGGCATTGTTTCAATTTCAGGATTAAAATAATTTCCCATGTTTCGTCTCCTTATGATTTTCAAAATTTAACAGCATATCAAATTATTATGTCTTCTTAATTAAGCTGTCTTTTTTAATTGTAACTTCTACATTATAACCCGAAATAATACAATGTTGCAATACTTTTTAATAGAAAAATTTAACACTTTACAGTGATAAATATTTATAGGGATAATTATGTTTTTATGTTAATTCTTTTAAATATAGTATCTTCTTATTTTTCTATACAATAAAATCTTATTTTACTTGAATAATTCCTCCTGAAAAGGTATGATATGTATAGTATTTTATTTGCGGAGGAGAAGAATATGGTTAAACATATTATTTTATGGCAGTTAAAAGATGAATTGTCAGAGGAAGAAAAGAAGGATGTTATGGCTGGTATTAAGGAAGGCCTTGAGGGTCTTAAGGGAGTTGTTCCGGGACTTTTGGAAATTCATGTTCAGACTGAAAAGCTTGAATCCTCAAATGCAGATGTCATGCTTGACTCTACATTGGAAAGCGAAGAAGCATTAAAAGGCTATGCCGTTCATCCTGCTCATGTAAATGTAGCGGATACAAAGGTTAGACCGTTTACAAAGTCTAGAGTATGTATTGATTATGAATTATAGACGATATATTTTTTATTGTTAATTGCTGTCGGTAATGAAGTTGATATTTTCTATAGAATGATATAAAACGGATTAATCAGATTTATGAATCATATTTAAGGGGAAATGATAATAAAAAGAATACAATAAAACTATAAAAAGTGAGGATAAAAAAAATGAGTGATTTTTCAATTAATACAAAATGTGTACAGGGAGGCTATCATCCGGGAAACGGCGAGCCAAGACAGATACCGATAATTCAGTCAACTACATTTAAGTATGACACAAGTGAAGATATGGGTAAGCTTTTTGACCTTGAAGCTTCGGGTTATTTTTACACCAGACTCCAGAATCCAACCAATGACTATGTGGCTGCAAAGATAGCAGAGCTTGAGGGAGGAACCGCAGCCATGCTTACATCTTCAGGACAGGCTGCATCATTCTTTGCGTTCTTTAATATCTGTGAGGCGGGTTCACATATAGTTGCTTCGTCATCCATTTACGGAGGAACCTTTAATCTCCTTGATGTAACCATGAGAAAGATGGGAATTGAGACAACCTTTGTTTCTCCTGACTGCACGGAAGAGGAGCTTAATGCGGCATTTAAGGACAATACCAAGCTTGTATTTGGTGAAACAATTGCAAATCCTGCGCTTACTGTTTTTGATATAGAAAAGTTTGCCAAGGCCGCACATGCACACGGTGTACCTCTTATAGTTGATAACACATTCCCTACTCCTGTAAACTGCAGACCTATAGAGTGGGGTGCTGATATAGTTACACATTCAACCACAAAATACATGGATGGCCACGGTGCAGCAGTAGGTGGCGCCATAGTTGATGCAGGAAAGTTTGACTGGATGGCTTACAAGGATAAGTTCCCGGGACTTACAACTCCTGATGAATCGTATCATGGTATAACCTATGCTGAAAAATTCGGTAAGGAGGGTGCATTTATAACAAAATGTACCTCACAGCTTATGCGTGACCTTGGTTCAATTCAGTCACCTCAAAATGCATTTTTGCTTAACCTCGGTCTTGAGTCACTTCATGTACGTATGCCGAGACATGTTGAAAACGGACAGGCTGTTGCAGAATTTTTAGAGCAGCATCCAAACGTAGAATATGTAAATTATCCGGGCTTAAAGAGCAACAAATACTATGAGATAGCAAAGAAATATATGCCAAACGGCGGATGTGGAGTCGTATCCTTTGGCATAAAGGGTGGCAGACCTGCTGCCGAAGCCTTTATGAAAAAGCTTAAAATAGCAGCTATCGAAACTCACGTAGCAGATGCCAGAACCTGCTGCCTTAATCCTGCAACCTCAACCCATCGTCAGATGAATGATGAGCAGCTTGAAGCAGCTGGAGTACCTGCAGGTTTAATTCGTATCTCCTGCGGTCTCGAAGACAAAGCAGACCTCATCGCAGATCTTGCCCAGGCACTTGAGTAAATTCCGTTTTATCGGGCAAGGGGAGTTAATTATAGAGCGGTATGCACGAGGCCGGCTATAATCAAAGGTACACGCATAGCACGTTCGCACTCTTTGAAACCTGTGGGAGTACTAAGCTCATAAATGTATATTATTATAAAGCAAACCAAGTATAAAATAAGGATACAAGGTGATACTTTTGCATAAATCCAAGTATCACCTTGTATCCTTATTTTTCTTGCTTCGTAAGAAGAATAGACATTTATTTGCTAAGTGCTCACAGGTTTCAAACGGCTATGCTTAGCACCTTGCTAATAGCCGGCCTCGTACATACCACTCTATAATCGACACGCTTCGCGTGATGATATACTTGATAATTAACTATTATTTAATAATTACTATTATATGATAATTACTATTATATGATATTTACTATTATATGATATTTACTATTATTTAATATTTAACTATTATTTAAAGTTGACCTTTTTTATACTTATTCTATCGTTAATGTCAGTCAGAATACTTGGTTTACATAAGATTATATCAAAGTAACAAAAGTGGCAAAAAAGGAGGTTTTGTTACCTGCTTAAAGAAAACCAAAGCATCAAAAGAAGCCAAACTGGTAACAAAAGCGGCAAAAAAGGAGAGTTTGTTACCTGCTTAAAGAAAACCAAAGCATCAAGAGAAGCCAAACTGGTAACAAAAGCGGCAAAAAAGCAAGTTTTGTTACCTGCTTAAAGCGGCGGCTGGCAGATCACAAGAAAAGGCCACACTTTATAAACACATTTTCATCTCGCGTAGCGTGTCGGCAGGATATGGGTGTAACTGCCGATTCATAAACTAAATGGGTGCGAAATCATATATAGGTCTTTAGAAGGACCGTTTAGAGACGCGTTCACTTAGCGAAATATAATGAAGAAAAAGGGATTAAAAACTTTTGCATTTATGCAAAAATGATTTTAATCCCTTTTTCTGAAATTATATTGAGGTTAGTGAGCTTGCGTCTAAACCCTCTCGAGAGCGTGTCCTTCGAAGACCTTATATATGATAAGCACCCTAAGGAAACTTACTCCGGCAGTTACACCCTTTAATCCTGACGACCTCACCCGATAAACCGTAATTTAGTTATCTTTGATAAGATAAGGCAGCTGTCCGATCATGTTGTTGAAGTCCTCGAAGAGAGTACCCTTTTCGGTATCGGACATCTTGATGTCATTAATCTGCTGGATGGATGCATCAAAGTTCTTAGCCGTTTTGTCGACGTACATTGTGATGTTGTCAACACTTTGCTTGCTTTCGGAAACTGCATCGGTTATGGAAGAGCTGACTCTTTCTATGTTTTCAACATTCTTGCTTATATTGTTGAAGATTTCATGAGTACCGGCTACATTTTCGATACTGGTGTTAAGTGCTGATTTGGATTCTTCAAGAGATTTGTTGAGGTCAGCGGTGGTGCTGCCTACATCCTCTATGCTCTTGTTGACGTCACTTATTAATGTTTTGATTTCATCGGCAAGCTTACGTACCTCATCGGCAACAATTGCAAAGCCGCGTCCCTGCTCGCCGGCTCTGGCAGCTTCGATGGATGCGTTAAGGGCCAGAAGATTGGTCTGGTTTGCTATGGCTGTGATGCCTTCGGTAGAAGCTTTGATATGCTCAACTGCTTCAAGTAGCTGCTGGAAAATTGAATCCATGTCACTGAAACGCTCTGTAACAACGTTGGAACTGTCACGAAGAATTTCAACCTGCTCCTGTGCTGTGGCAACTGAAGTTTCTATACCGTTTTTTACATCGCTGAAATTATTGGCAACTAAGATAATGTTGTCAAAGTTGC
The DNA here is from genome assembly GCA_902762955.1 of uncultured Lachnospiraceae bacterium. Lineage (GTDB taxonomy): Bacteria > Bacillota > Clostridia > Lachnospirales > Lachnospiraceae > Coprococcus_C. The sequence goes on along the minus strand of CACWQH010000019.1, from coordinate 3,941 downwards.
CCTGCATATTGCTACATTCTGAAAGGAGAGTCTGGTTTTCGTCTGCCATATGCTCCATAGTCTGATATATACCATCTATACCACGTACTGTTTTAAGATTCTGCTTAACCAGCTCATCATTTGTATCCTTTAAAAATTTAACTGTTGAAAGCATAACCTCGTTGTTGTTTGATCTGTTATTTACAACAGGGATAAACTGCTGGTTATCTGTCATTTGTTCGGAATTCTTTTTACTGAATAAACCCATTTTGCCACCTCCTAATCAAATGCTATACAGCACATGGTCTGATTGATATGCTGCTTACAATAATGCTCACCGACACCTACAAGTCCGGCGTGGCTGTTGTAACGGTTCATCTCTTTAAAGTAATCATTTAAGTAGCCTTCCTGCTGGAATAAAAGGTAGCGGAACAGACAGTTGACTGAAATGATTCCCGAAACCTTGCCTAAATCCTGCTGCATTTTATCAAGAGTATCCTTTACTATCTGCTTATAGTCTCTAAGCTCCATAAGAGTAAGGATATCCATATCATTGACCTGCTTGTAGCAGTTAAGGGCAGTGCCCGCAATTTCCTTGATTGAGATAAGATAAGTCTCCTGACCGTAGACACGTCCGAACGGATTCTTAAATGTCTGGGTTGCAACCGCATCATCGGATATTCCCAAAACATCCTGATAAAATCTTGCTGCCGGATGTCCGTCGACCTCTACTAAAGTCATATTTTCCGGAACGGTCTTGGTTGCTACGAATCTCTGACCTGTCGGAAGATAAATATTCTCTTTATAAGCACGTATCTTGCCTGTCTTATTGCGAAGCATAAGAAATGCACAGGCATCCTTGTATATGTATCCGTTTACTGAAATGGTCGGTCCGTCAACGGTTCCTCCGATAAGAGGGATATTTCTCTTGTCAAGCTCTGTGTTAAGTGTCGTAACAAGCTTGCCGTCGCAGCCTGTTGTAAAATCAAAACAGGCGGAGTTTCCTGCACCTGCACCGACAGCAGATATCGCATCTGTTAATCGCTTGATATATTTTACCGGCATGGTTGAAAGCTCTTCAAGTGCACCTGCACAGGCAGCAACCTCATATAAGCCGATAAGTGTTACACCGCCTTCGGTAGCTGATGTTCCTGCATAGCTTATGCCTATTCCTCCGATACTCGGAACACCCTTATACATCTCATTAAGTTCGTTGACATGTCGTTCGAAATTGTCAGCGCTTGTCATAAGTATCAAAGCGTCCGGATTGTTGATTGACGAAGCAGCGTCGCGTAGATTTCCGCTTGCACTTTGTCCGTAAATTTGTCTCATTATGTCATACCTCCTTATGTATGCTCCCCAGTTAAAAACATGATAAGATTGTATCATTAATTGAGCTAAAAGTCTATTAAAAAACTTATCTGAAAACAAAAAAATATATAAAAAGTGAAAGAAAAAAATTTACCACGATTTTTTAAGGTATTTAGTGACTTTTTCCATAAAATAGTGTATAATATGAACGCTTATATTGATATTTACGTATATGAACCATCGTTTACGGTTCATTTTTCAGATAAAAATATTAAATGCACATGGGGGTTGACAGAAAGAATGGTTAATAATGAGCTTTTACTTAAGGTTTCCGAGATGATCAAAGAGCATCCGGAGTCAATGGAGATTAACAGGGAGGCATTAAAATATGTTGCAAAGCGTTATCCTATAGGAAGGATATATTCGGTTGTTTATATTGATGTTAAGATGCTTCCTTTTGATAAGGAAAAGTCAGAAACGTTGCTTCTTGACACTGATAATTATTCATTGGAGGGTAAGTTTGACGTTGAGATGGAGTTTGGAAAATGCGGAAGGATTATTTCCAGTGTTTATCCTACCAAAGAGGCTGGTGAGTTTTCCGAAGAGCAAAAGAGTGATATCAAAGTTATAGCTCAGTTGTTCCATTTTTATTATGGTCAGTATAAAATCATGTATTCTCTGACAAAAGCAACCACCAATAATCATATGACAGGACTCTATAACCCTAAGGGATACATTATGAAATGTATGGAGATTGCACATAAGGGAGATATAAACCAGTATGACAGCTGTTATTTTAACATAAAGGGCTTTGGTCTTGCCAACAATGTATTCGGACCTGTCGAGGGTGATAATATTATCAAAAGATATGCACAGGATCTTGATCATTTCAGAGAAGAGGACGAGGTTGTAGGTCATCTTGGCGGAGACAATTTCGTTGCCTTGATTAAGCGTTCAAGAATAGAAGATTTCATAGAATATATCATGAATTATGAGGGCTACGGTTATAAGTCGGATGTCAAAAGACCGATTAAATTTGCTGCCTGTATGGGTGTTGCACCTTTAAATGTTAAGGGTACAAGGGCAAATGATGTTATATCCGAAGCATCGCTTGCTTTTGGCTTTGCCAGAGCTACAAAGCAGGAAATTGTTGTACTTGATGAAGAGATGAGAGAAAGACTTCTTCAGAGAAAGAAGATTGAAGAAAGATTTGAAAAGGCTATTGAAAACGGTGAATTTGTCCCTTATTTTCAGCCTAAGGTTGATATAAGAACAGGAAAGCTTGTCGGTGCCGAAGCACTTTCAAGATGGATAAGAGACGGTAAGCTGGTTAGTCCGGCAGAGTTTATCCCTGTACTTGAGGGCAATGGCAATATTACCGTTCTTGATTTTTACATATTTGAGGAAACCTGTAAGATACTTGCAGATTGGCAAAAAAAGGGTTACGAGACTGTGCCTATATCCGTAAACTTTTCAAGAAAGCATCTTGATGATGATTTCCTTGCTGACAGAATCAATCAGATTATAAGCCATTACGGTATAGATAGAGATAAGATAGTATGTGAGATTACAGAAACTGCGGACTATGATGAAAAGGAGCTTATGACAAACTTCCTTAACAGGATGCAGATTTACAATATTAAGACTTCCATAGATGACTTTGGTACAGGTTATTCTTCTCTTGGAGTTTTGAGGGACTTTTCGGTAAATGAAATTAAGATTGACCGTTCCTTTGTAAACCGTGCAGAATTTGCAAACAGAGACCGTGTTATTGTCGGTAGTATCGTTAATATGGCAAAGAGTCTTGACCTTAATGTAATCACAGAGGGCGTTGAGACTGACAGTCAGCTGGCTTTCCTTAAGGAACTCGGATGCTTTTATGTTCAGGGCTTTTACTTTGACAAGCCTTTGCCAATGAAAGAATTTGAAGCACGTCTTTTGAGTGGCGGCTATAAGATTGATAACGATAATGAAAATGCTAGTGAAGTTAATGCTTAAGGAGTTATAGATTTATGCAGAGTTTGGTAGATTGGTATAATGGTTCTCTTGGTAATTTTATGCCCAAAGAGGTTTTCGTTTTTTTGGTTTCCATGCTTCCGCTTATAGAATTAAGAGGCGGTCTTGTGGTTGCTTCACTGCTAAAGATTCCACTTATAAAAGCCAATATCATTTGTATAATCGGAAATATTATTCCGATACCTTTTATTTTGCTTTTTATCAGACAGGTATTTGAATTTATGAAAAAGCACAATATATTTAAGGAATTTGTTGAAAAGCTTGAGCAAAGAGCTATGAAAAAATCAGAGGGTGCCGAAAAGGGAGAATTTATATTCCTTTTACTCTTTGTCGGGATTCCGCTTCCGGGAACGGGCGGATGGACCGGTTCACTTATAGCATCGCTTCTTGAAAAGGATATTAAAAAGGCATCGATTGCAATATTTTTAGGTATACTTATGGCGGCGATTATTATGGATATAGTATCCTACGGAGTACTTGGTAATATTGTGAGCTAGAATTTCTTAAGATCACCCGGCAATATTGTGAGCCGGTATTGTTTTTGAGTATTTGGCAATACTGTGATCCGTAATTGTTTTAAGAAATTTTTAAGTTATAATTTATTAATTGATATGCATGGCTTTTTGTGATAGTAT
>CACWQH010000018.1 GCA_902762955.1 uncultured Lachnospiraceae bacterium | reverse complement strand
GAGCCACGTCAGACCAATTACTCCCCTTATTATAATAAAATAAGTGCAGATGTCAGAGTTAATTACTCTCTAACAACTACACTTTTATGGTACTAAAAAGAAACGTAGTAGCCCGCATGAGTCAAATGACTGTACGGTGCGTGCTTATAGCACAACCACATTTCTTTTCAAAGCTGCTAACGGGAATCGAACCCGTGACCTCCGCACTACCAATGCGACGCTCTACCGACTGAGCCATAGCAGCTTACCTATTCACTTAACTTTTTTCTGATTCTCTGTAAAGCATTATCCACTGATTTTTCCGTTTTGTCAAGTCTTTGTGCAATTTCCTGATAAGAAAGTCCGTCAAGATAACAGCTTAGCACCTTTTTTTCAAAGGAACTCAAGCGTTTTTCAATCATTTCATTTAATGCCTTACTTTTTTCTTTAGCTATCATCATATCTTCCGGATTTGAATTATTATCATCTGATTCAAGATTATCCTCTAACTCATATCCGTATTCTTCATTTTCCGCATATATAGATATATAATTATTTAACGGAATATGCTTTTTCCTGTTTGAATTATTTATTGCTGTTTTTATCTGTCTTCTGACACAGAGTGTTGCAAAGGTTAAAAACGCTGCACCCTTATCGGTATCATAGTCTCTGATTGCTTTAAAAAGGCCTATCATACCCTCCTGCATCAGATCATCCGGTTCAGCCCCAATCAGATAAACGGTACGAACTTCTCTTTTTACTATTCCGCCATATTTTTTCATCATATATTCCATAGCATCATTATCATTTTCGGAAATTCTTGATATTATTTCATTATCTGATAAAGAATCGTAATTTATACTCATTAAAGACTTTATCCTTTCAACTTATCTTCCAAGTCTCTGTCTTAAAACCTCGTATGCCAAAACTCCGGCTGCAACTGAAGCATTGAGTGAATCTATATCTCCCATCATAGGGATGGATACCACATAATCGCATTTTTCCTTAACAAGCCTTCCGACTCCAGAGCCTTCATTTCCGATTACTATGCCTATCGGTCCTTTAAGATCAACATCATACATTATCTCTCCACCCATATCCGCACAGGCAAACCACATTCCTCTTTGTTTTAGCTCCTCTATAGTCTGCGCAAGGTTGGTAACCTTTGCGACAGGAGTATAATTAATAGCTCCGGCAGAGGCTTTGACTACTGTCGCAGTAAGTCCTGCTGCCCTTCTTTTTGGAATAATAACACCATGTGCACCGCAGAGATTTGCTGTTCTTATTATTGCGCCAAGATTATGCGGATCCTCTATCTCATCAAGTAAAAATATAAAAGGCTGTTCTCCCTTTTCCTCGGCCTTTTTAAATATATCCTCAATATCCGAATACTGATAAGCCGAACATATTGCCATAACGCCCTGATGCTTTCCGGTTTTAGACATCTGGTCAAGCTTTTCCTTTGCAACAAAGTTTACAATTGTGTCGTGCTTTTTCGCATCTCTCAAAACAGAACTGATCACACCATCCTTAAGACCGTATTGTACATAGAGCTTATCAACAGTTTTACCGGCACGAAATGCTTCAAGAACAGAGTTACGTCCCTCAATTAAATGTTCATCTTCTGTATGTCTGATATTATCATTTTGTTTGTTATTAGACATTTTTATTATTCCTCTCTGCCTTTTCAACCCTGTCAACGAGCTTCTTAAATGCAATCTTAAGCTCTTCATTTTCCTGCTTAAGGATATTCAAATCATTGAGCACAGGGTCAGGAAGATGTGTCTGGTCAAGGTCAAGCCGTGGAAGTCTTACCTCCTCACGCTTTACAACTCTTCCGGGGATACCAACAACCGTAGAATTTGGCGGAACCTCCGAAAGAACCACAGAACCGGCACCTATCTTCGAATTTTCTCCAACTGTAAATGAACCGATTACCTTAGCACCGGCGCTGATCATAACATTATCTCCGATAGTAGGATGACGCTTGCCGCTTTCCTTACCGGTACCACCTAAGGTAACTCCCTGATAAAGCGTAACATTATCCCCGATTATGGTAGTTTCACCGATTATAACTCCATTACCGTGATCGATAAAAAAGCCCTCTCCAATCGTTGCACCGGGATGGATTTCTATTCCGGTCTTTCTGGCTGCACGCTGGGATATATACCTTGCGCGGAAATAATGCTTTTTAAGATAATGCTTATGTGCCTTTCTGTAGCTGTATATCGCCTTAAAGGAAGGATATAAAAGCACCTCCAGATCGTTTTTTATAGCCGGGTCACGTTCCCTTATTATCTTTACCTGTTCCTTATAATACTTAAACCATGACATAATTATCACCTGTTAGTTTATATATTAGTTATTTTATATTATTCAGTATTTCCGAATTATTTATAGCTTTAAGCATTTAATTATTTTTATCGAGATAATCCTCTATCATCTTATCCGTAAAATATTTTAATCTGTTAAGTTCATTTTTAAGATAGAGATATCCATATAAAGCCTCGAGTCCGGTTGCCTTCCTGTACTCACTCCTTGTTGCATTTTTAGCCTTTGAATGAGCATTTGCATTACGTCCCCGCTTATATATATCAAGTTCATCCTCTTTTAACTCATCCATAATGCTGTCGATAAATGCTGACTGGTTTACCGCATTCACAATATGCGTAACATCCTTATGATACTTATAGGTCTGCTTATTTACATTTACAACAAAGTAAGACTTAACCATAAGATCCATAACACTGTCGCCAAGATAAGCAAGAGAAAGCGGTGAATATTGATATGCGTTTACATTTTCATTCTCAATCTGAGGAAGAATCAAATCCTCTCCTAAGCCCTTTTCCATCTTACTCCTTCTCTTGTATCCTCAAGGATAATACCTTTTTCCAAAAGCGAATTTCTAATCTCGTCCGCCCTTGCAAAATCTTTATTTTTTCTGGCATCCTGTCTTTCCTGTATGAGCTTTTCTATATCTGCATCCAAAAGCTCTGCTTCGGTTTTGGCCTTTATTCCAAGTACATCGCAAAGCTTAACTATCATATCATAGACCTTTGTTGCAAATTCCCTGCTTGAATTTTCATTTACATTAGTATTGGCAAATTTGACAAGCTCAAATATGGCAGATATTGCATCTGCAGTATTTAAATCATCCTCCATGGCATCATCAAATTTCTTCTCAAAGCCATCAAGCCCGGAAATAAGAGCTGCTTCAGCATCATCAGCCTTTTCAGCCTTTGCAGCATTAATTATCTCATCAAGCTTTGAAACAGAAGTCTTAATTCTTTCCAAAGAAGACTTTGCAGCCTCGACCAAATCATCAGAGAAGTTAAGCGGACTTCTGTAATGTGCACTAAGCATGAAAAATCTTATAATCTGTAAATCATACTTTTCACTTATCTCTCTTACCGTAAAGAAATTACCGAGTGACTTTGACATCTTTTCGTTATTTATCTTAAGGAAGCCATTGTGCATCCAGTATCTTGCAAACTCTGCATCGTTGGCAGCCTCGCTCTGTGCTATCTCATTTTCATGATGAGGGAAAATCAAATCCTCGCCACCGGCATGTATATCTATAACATCTCCGATATATTTCTTGGACATTACAGAACACTCCAGATGCCAGCCCGGTCTTCCGTCACCCCAAGGTGACTCCCAGAAAGGCTCGCCCTCTTTTTTAGGCTTCCAAAGCACGAAATCAAGCGGATCCTCTTTTTCCTCTTCGCCGGAGACCTTCAAGTCTCTGAAACCGCTTCTTAAATCATCTATATTCTTTTTGGAAAGCTTACCGTAATCATTAAACTTTCTTGTTCTGAAATAAACAGTTCCGTTTACCTCATATGCATAATCCTTATCTATAAGTGTCTTAATCATCTCTATCATATCAGGTATTTCTTCTGTAGCCTTTGGATGTGTGGTTGCTTCCCTTACATTTAAGCCTTCCATATCCTTTTTACATTCTTTGATAAATCTTTCCGAGATAACAGATGCTTCTACACCCTCTTCGTTAGCCTTTTTAATGATCTTATCATCCACATCAGTAAAGTTTGACACATAGTTTACATCATATCCCTTATACTCAAGGTATCTTCTGAGTGTGTCAAAGACTATCATAGGTCTCGCATTTCCGATATGTATGTAATCATAAACCGTAGGTCCGCATACATATATACCGACCTTGCCTTCATTTATAGGTGTGAACTCGTCTTTATGTCTTGTAAGGGTATTAAAAATCTTCATCTATAATCTCCTCTTTCAAATAATAAAATATCTTTTATTGGTTAGTTAATGCAAATCATCAATAAAAGATATTTTAATATAAAAAATCTATTATGTAAATATATTATTTTATATATAAATATTTTTTGCAGTTACAAAATATTCTTTAGACCGGGAATTAATTTTAGTATATATGTCAGTAAAAATGAAAGAATAAACACCAACAGCACTATCACCACTATCATAATAATCCCACCATGCGTGTATGGATTAAATCCACCAAATCTTATTCCGTATCTTAAGAATGCCAGATGTGTAAGGTATATGCCAAAGGAAAGCTTATCGACCAACAGGATAAACTTATTTGATTTATTTATATTAATATTTTTAAGCATTCCAAAAATACCTATACTTGTAATAACAACGGGTACAAAGGAGTAATTTCCCAACAACGAGGTAATGATGGAATTGTCCGCTTTAATCCCTACAACAGATAAAATAATAATTAAAATCTCTCCGAAAGCAAACAAAGCTATGGATTTTTTCATGTTTAATTTTATCCTGTCCGAATGAATCATGTATCCGATTATAAGATAAAACGGAAAGATGGAATTGGTTGTTATATAAAAACCTGTCTGTGTCTTGGATACCTGATTTATAAGCGGAACAATAGAATTAAAGATAAAGTAAATAAGTAAAATATATTTTATCTCCTTATCATCCAGCCCTTTAACCAAAGCACGAAATACCGGCAATAGCAGGTATAATCCGATAAGAAGATACAGGTACCAAAGATGTGCCCAGCTTGTTCCGGTATAAAGCTTATAAAATATCCTTTTAACTATGTCTGTCACACCGATTTTTTCTTTATCGGCAATAACATCAGATATCGTGAAAATAGATACAAACACTATAAGAACAATTGAAATTCTAAATACATATCTGCAAATTATCTTTTTAACGGTTATCTCTTTATCAGGGTTTAACAACAATGCACCTGTCACCATGACAAAGCAAGGAACTGCCCACATCATAATAAAAGGCACAGTAGTTAGAAGCAATATCATTAAATGTACTTAAGTCATTTTTATAAAACATTGCTTCCATAGTAAACGTGTGAAGCCATATAATGGCAACACACGCTATTACTCTTAAATATGATAAATAATGTATTTTTTCATCGTAAGCTTTCATCTAGTAAAATAATCCCTCATCACCTATACAGCTGTCATCTCTTCCATCATCACCAGTATCTTCTATAACAGGAGCTTCTGTTGGTGCCTCTGTCTGAGCTTCTGTTGGTGCCTCTGTTATAACAGGTGCAGCTGTCGTTGCCGGTACCTGTGTAGTCTTTGGAGCTTCAGTAACTGCTTCTGTAACCTTTTCAGTGGTAGTTTCAGTTGTGACCTCAGTTGTTTCCTTTGTGGTTTTCTCTTCGTTCTTTTTCTCTGTCACATTTTCTTCAGTCTTTTCCTCTACAGTTGCCTCTGTTTCGGTTGCCACAGCATCCGTAGATGTTGCAACATCCTCAGATTTCTTATCACCACATCCTGATAGCATTGTCATAAGTAAAATCATCAACAAAGCTTTAGATATATTCTTCTTACTCATAATAAACCCCTATTCATGCATTACAGCAATCTTTTCATAAATCCATGTTCCCAGTTTACCGTATGTAAATTTAAATCCATCATTTTGGGTATAATTAGTAAAATCAGGGTCAAACACATATGCTACGCCATCTATATCAATTTCAACCCATGAATGAGGTCCCGATCCTCCTCCTCTTAACGGCACTGTTCCTGAAATCTGTCTTACGTTATATCCTAACATATATGCCATTTCATAAAATGTAGCAGCAAGAACATAACAGTTTCCTCTTCTGTTATCAAATCCAAAATCCCCAAAATAATTTATACCGGGATCAGGTACCTTAGATACACCCGAGTAATATTTAAGACCTGCTGACCAGTTAAATGCCGCTTTTAAATCCCAGCCAATCTGATTTAGAACCTGTGCCGCTTTTGGATATTTTATGATATTTTTTTCTTCCTCAAGTTTTTTGTTATATGCGGCAACCTTTTCTTTTGCTGTCTCGTAATCAGCACTACTATAAGATGCTAGTGCTTTTCTTCCTTCTTTTAATCCATTTTGGGCAAAGTGCTCAAGTATGGCATTTTCATCAAACTTATATGCATTTCTCACATCCGGATTGTGACTTGTATAATATACAATGTCATATATAGATGAAAAATCATAATCTGCATATACAGTTTTTTCATTACTGCTGCTGGTAACATTTGATGCAAGATTTCTTCCTTCTTTTTTTCCATTTTTCATATAATGCTCGTAATAGCTAGAAAGATTATTTCCAAATGCTTTTCTTAAGTCAGCATATGAATATCCGTAAGACCATACATCAAAGCTTTCCTTACCTTGTCTTCCTTCTCTCATTCCGCTTGTGGCAAAATGTCTTAATGCTCCTATGTCATCATTGGCAAATGCTTTATTCAAATCAGGATATTTACTTATATAATAGTTAAAATCGTAAACCGCTGAATAATCCTTTCCATTATAAACGGTTACATAATCCGTTATTTTTCTGTTACCGTTTGTTATTCTCTTTTCATTTTTGCCACATCTTAAGTAATGATAATAATAGTTCGGCAAATTATTGCCAAATGCACTTCTTAAATCAGGATATTTGTATGCATAGGAGTATACATTAAAATTAGCACTGGCCTGTCTTCCTTCACGCATACCATTATTTACAAAATGTGCCAGTATCGCATCCGAATCATCGCCGAATGCTTTAGCTACATCCTGATTATTAGCTTTATAATATTCAATATCAAAAACCGGACTATAATCTACGCCATTATATACCGGCTGAAAAGCGGCTGATCCTGCAACTATTTCGTTATCTTCTGCCGCTTCATCACAGATTCTTTCATCTATGCCTTTCGAATCATAATTCTGATAGGTTTCAATATCCACTATTTCAACATAATCTGGCAAAAAAATTGCCATTTAGGGCATAGTTTACCAATTAAGGCACAAAAAAGTGTGTCAGGGGTATTAGCCTTGTCACATCACGGAAATATATCTGACTGTATAAAAAATGTGCAAAGCATGGCGTTAAGTAACACGTGCCATGCGTGCACATTTTTTTATACAGTTGAAGCATATTCAATAGATGTGATAAGGCTAACGCCCCTGACACACTTGGTATTAGTTTATAAAAATTATATTACTTCTTTACATGGAATGCATCCATCTGTGGATATACGCCATTGTCGCCAAGCTCCTCTTCAATTCTAAGAAGCTGATTGTATTTAGCCACACGCTCTGAACGGCTTGGTGCACCGGTCTTAATCTGACAGGTATTGAGTGCAACTGCAAGATCAGCGATAGTTGTATCTGCAGTCTCACCTGAACGATGTGAGGAAATTGCAGTATATCCTGCATTGTGAGCCATCTTGATAGCCTCAAGTGTCTCTGAAACTGAGCCTATCTGATTAAGCTTGATTAAGATTGAGTTACCGCAGCCAAGCTCGATACCCTTCTTTAATCTTTCAGTATTGGTAACAAATAAATCATCACCTACAAGCTGAACCTTATCTCCAAGCTTTGCAGTAAGCTTCTGCCAGCCTTCCCAATCCTCTTCATCAAGAGCATCCTCGATAGAGATAATCGGATATTTATCTACAAGACTTGCCCAGTGCTCGATGAGCTCATCTGATGTAAACTCTGTGCCTGCCTTTGGAAGCTTGTAGTAGCCTTTTCCTTTTTCACTCTTCCACTCTGAAGAAGCTGCATCCATAGCAATCATGAAATCCTTACCCGGCTCATAGCCTGCCTTCTTGACAGCTTCAAGAATTGTCTCGATAGTTTCCTCGTCACTTGAAAGGTTTGGAGCAAATCCACCCTCATCACCGACTGAAGTTGCAAGACCTCTTTCCTTAAGGATAGATGCAAGTGCATGGAAAACCTCTGCACACCATCTTAAACACTCCTTAAATGAAGGAGCGCCTACAGGCATAATCATAAACTCCTGAGTATCAACAGTATTGGTTGCATGAGCACCACCATTTAATATATTCATCATAGGTACAGGAAGTCTGTTACCCTGTATACCGCCTAAGAATCTGTAAAGAGGAATATCAAGAGCTGTAGCTGCTGCTCTTGCTGTTGCGATAGAAACTGCAAGGATTGCATTTGCACCAAGCTTAGACTTGTCCTTTGTTCCATCAGCATCTATCATAGCCTTATCTACAGCATATATATCAGATGCATCCATACCAACGATTGTATCATTTATAATAGTGTTAATATTTTCGACAGCCTTTGAAACACCCTTTCCAAGATATCTGCTCTTATCACCGTCTCTAAGCTCAAGTGCCTCAAACTCACCTGTTGAAGCTCCACTCGGTGCTGTACCTCTTCCTACTGTACCATCGATAAGTATAACCTCTGCCTCAACTGTAGGATTTCCTCTTGAATCAAGGATTTCTCTACCATAAACCTTTTCAATTTCCAAATAACTCATTTTCGTATTCCTCCATTTCCTTTTTGTGGTTTTTTTATGTAAGATTCTCAAGCCGGACGCGGGGGGCTTCCGGCTATTTAGATGTATTCAGCAGTTACAACTAAATAAAAGAGAATCCACATGATTTACACAAGGTTAGTTTGACTGAACTAACCAAATAAAAATATATCATACATATTCTTATATGTCAATAAATGAAAAAATATTCATATAAAAACAATATAATAGGGTGTGAGCCTTGTTAAATATTGCTATTATACGGTTACATTACATCAAACATAAACAGGGCTATATGTTTATTGTATCGTAACCTTATTTTTTTGCAACAAGGCTCACACCCTGTGACACACTTTATCCTTCTATAAGAATATTAAGAATTTCGTTGCTCCTTGTTACGAATGCTGTCATCTCCTCCGGTGAAAGAGGTTTATTGGCAAGCACCGCCAGATCATACAACTGACAACAAACTGTATTTGTATGTTTTCCTTCAGGATTGTCAAGGACATACTTAACAAGCTTGTTGTTGGCATTTAATACAAGAGTTTCACCCTCACTGCCAAACATATTAGGATCCATACCCGGCATACTGTAAACCTTCATCATCTCGGCCATACGACGGGATTCCTCTGATAATGTAATCATTGATGATACATTTTCATTCTTAAGACTCTCTACCTTGACTGTAAGCTTTTCTTTGCCGGTTGCTTTCTTAAAGATTTCGGTAAGCTTATCAGTATATTCCTTGGTCTGTTCCTCAGTAAGCGCCTCGCCTACAAAGTTATCTGCAAGGTCAGCATCTATACGAAGGAACTTGACATTTTCATTCTTACTCTCAAGGTGAGTTATATACGGATTATCGATGTTATGAGTAAGATAAACCGCATCTATGCCCTCTTCCTTAAACATATTGATATACTGTGACTGTGCAACCTCATCGCTTACATAGAATACTTTATTCTCATATTTTTCCTTACCTGCCTCAAGGTAGTCCGGAAGTGTAATATATTTGCCCTCAAGGTTCTTGAAAAGCATATAATCTGTCATTTTTTCGCAGAATTTATCATCTCTTAAGCAACCGAATTTTATAAATGGACTGATATCATCCCAGTATTTCTCATATTCTTCTCTCTCGGTCTTGCACATGCCGGAAAGCTTGTCTGCTACCTTCTTTGTGATATAATCTGAAATCTTCTTAACCGAGCCGTCGTTTTGAAGTGCACTTCTTGAAACATTAAGCGGAATATCAGGACAGTCGATAACACCCTTAAGGAGCATGAGGAATTCCGGTATAACCTCCTTGATGTTATCAGCTACAAACACCTGATTGTTATATAACTTAATTGTACCTTCAAGCTGGTCATACTGAGGATTAATCTTAGGGAAATATAATATACCCTTTAAGTTAAACGGATAATCCATATTGAGATGTATCCAGAAAAGCGGCTTCTTAAAGTCTAAGAATACATGCTGATAGAAGTCAATGTACTCCTCCTCTGTACAATCCTTAGGATTCTTAAGCCAAAGAGGATTGGTGTTATTGAGAGGAACCTCTTTTTTCTCGTCTTCCTCTTCATCCTTTTTATCATCGGCTTTAGCCTCATCGTCTGAATTTTCTTTCTCGTCTGCTTTATCTTTATCAGATTTCTTGTCAGACTTATCTTCAGTCTTTTTATCCTTTTTGTCATCTCCTACAAGGTCATCCTCTTCGGTAGTATCAACCTCGATAACCTTATCCTTTTTCTTAGCTTCCTCTTCCTTCTTCTTTGCCTCTTCCTCAGCCTTATCCTCGTCAGTGAAATAGATATTGTAAGGCATGAAGGCACAATACTTCTGGATAACCTCTCTTACACGATATTCATTTGCAAACTCATAGCTGTCCTCATTAAGATAAAGGGTAATTGCCGTACCTCTTGTATCATCATCACTTTCGGTCATACTAAATTCGGTACCGCCGTCGCACTCCCAAAATACAGGCTCTGCATCCTTCTTATATGAGCAAGTTTCAATGGTAACCTTGTCGGCAACCATAAATGCAGAGTAAAATCCAAGTCCGAAATGTCCGATTATCTGGTCATCATTGGACTTATCCTTATATTTGTTGATAAAATCCGTAGCTCCTGAAAATGCTATCTGATTGATATACTGCTCAACCTCTTCGGCAGTCATTCCAAGACCGTTATCCACAAAGGTTATGGTCTTATCTTTTGGAGATGCGTACACGTCAATTCTGTACTCTTCTCCTTCTGTCTCCTCAAACTCACCCATCATAGCAAGCTTCTTTAATTTAGTAATCGCATCACAGCCGTTGGATATAAGCTCTCTTATAAAGATATCGTGGTCTGAATAGAGCCATTTCTTAATAATCGGGAATATATTCTCGCTGTTAATTGATAAGCTTCCCTGTTTTTCCATTATTACATTCCTCCTGACAATTTATATATTATTTATTAGATTTTTTTATCAATACATCTGAAATATACTATTATAAAGATGTATTTTTAACTCCATAAAGATAATATAATACCCCTTTCCCCGAATGTCAAGAAAAAATTAGCACTCATTTCGATTGAGTGCTAATTGCATTGAACTACATAATACAATGTTATAGGGACTGTTCTAATTGACAAGCCTATATAGCAATTATTCCGGACTGCATATAAAAATATACTAAGCAAAGCGTTAAGCGCCAGCGTGCTTTGCGTGTATATATTTTATATGCAGTCCGGAATATCAAAATATGTCAATTAGAACAGTCCCTATGGTATGCTTTGCGCTATTTTTTCTCAACTTTTTCGATTTCTCTGTACCATTCATAATATGGCGTAACATCCGGCAATGTATCTAAATTAACGCGCTCTGTAGATATAACCAATGCATTCATACGCTGATATGCCGGAAGTTCTACTCCCCAGTCAAGAACTATATCATAGCTCTTTTTATACACCGTTTTAAGATAATCTCTGTCACTGCTTTTTTCACTCTCTATGATAAGCTTATCAAGCTCCGCATCTGCTATACACATATGATTTTTTATAATTTCTGCCTCCGGATCCTCCGGATTAATGCCTGAATAATATTCATTACGCATATTTGGAGAAGAAAGAGTATACCATCCTCCGCACCACATATCTACTCTTTCTTCATTAATTGCAGTCCATAAATCTTCGCCTGTTACATCACCATCAACTATCACAAGTGAAATACCCATTTCCGCAAGGTCACTTTGTGCATTTATAATTGCATTATATAGAGGATGATATATACTTCCTCCTGCATAAAGCCAAACCTCATACTCCATAGATGCACCCTCGGGAGCACTTACAACCTTACCGTTTTCCACAACATATCCAGCTGCTTCAAGGTAACCGAGCGAAGCCGTTTTCGCAGCTGCAACCCTTTCCTCCTGCGGTGTATTCTCGTCATATAAGACATTATTATTAACATCCCTTGAATATGCTATTTCATAGCCCACGTCACCCTTTTGGGGAGCCGCCCAGCTCGAATCCGGTACAGGATAATTAATCACATGTGCCGTATCTCCGTAATATGCATCAACAGATTCATCCCTGTATACGGAAAATAATGTCATGAAGGCTTTTCTTAAATTTTTTGATTCAACTGATGCACGGTCTTCTCCAACCTTGACGCGGTTTGCGCTCATTGAAAGATATCCGTAGCCCATATTATCTTCAGTAAAGGTTGTCACCTTATCACCGGTTATTTCCCCATTGCTGTTTGCAGCTTCAATGCTGTTTTTTTCCTCCAGACTGTAATTGGTTTTTGCTATGTCTGTTATTCCGTCATATATCTTATCCAGATAAAAGCCCTCGCGTTCACTTATCATAATAAGCTTTTCACATTTCGGAACACCTTTATAATAGTATTCGTTTGCTTTGAAATAAAACGTACCATTGTCATCCTTTATAAATTCATAAGGTCCCGCTCCCAAAGGCATGCTATCCTTTTCGTGTATCTTTGACAGGTCACCCTTATCAAATCCAAAGCTGTTATTATCGTAATCATATTTACTTAAATCCCCATAATAATGAAGTGGTGCTACCACAAAATTAAAATTGGAATAATTAACTGTGGTTGTAATGCAAAAGCTAAAGTCTCCTGTTTTTTTGATACCCTCTATCGATGCTACGGGTTCTTCATTTCCGGATTCTTCATTTACGGATTTACCATTTATGTATTCATCAAGACCTTTTATCTTACGTCCCTTCAAATAACTGTAATATCCATCATATGAAGGGTCAAGGATTACATACAATGAGAAAATCGCATCATCCGCAGTAAGCCTTTCTCCATCGGAAAAATATATATCATCTCTTAAATCAAAGTTGTAATTGTAAGTTCCGTCATCATTTTGTGAGGTTGTCATATCCGCTATTCCGTAATAAGTATAATCTGTACCGTTATAGTTCCTTGTCTCTCCGGTTTTTCCCATGGTAATATACTTGTCTTCCCTGTCTGACTCAAGCAAGCAAACATTTACCATGTCAAATCCCTCTAAATCATACATACTTTCACCGCGGAAGAAAGGAGTTATGTTTATTGCTATACCGTCTAAGCTTACAACAAGCGTATTGCTGTCATTTACAATTACTTCCTCTTCGGTACTTTCCTCTGTCTTTGCATCGGTTACGGTAGCATCTGTTACAGTTGCTGCTTCCGTTTCCTTATCAGGTCTGTAAAATTCCTTTTCTCTTTTTTCCTCTTTACCGCAGCCTGTGAGCGAAGCTATACACATCGCCAATACAAGTGAAGCTGCTTTTATTTTATTTACTGTTTTCTTCATATTGTTTAACTTCCCCTTCCATATGATATGCAGCACGATGCCTGCCAATATGTCAAATATCACATTTTTTAAATATAATATTTCTTGACCGTCTTATCCCAAAGCTCCTCTAAGGTCTTATCCATGGTAAATACATTTAATGATGTACCTGTTGTTATTGAGAGCCTGTTATCCGAATATATAACATTCATAAAAAGTGCTCTTACATTATCCGGATGTATAGGAATATTGTTCATCTCAATCAAGAGATTTACATTATCCTTATTGAACATAAGAATAAGCTTCATCTTAACCGGAAGCTTTCCGTCCTTCATAAAACCGAGTATTGTCTTTTTTATATCCCGCCAGCAGATATACTCCTTTTCAGAAAGCTCGTTAAATTCTTCCTCATTGTAAAATTCCTTATTTATCTTACCATCTATGTCATATGATACAGCAGAATCAAGCTTTAAGGAGAAAAGGTAAAAGCTGTCATATATTTCCTCGGTAAATAGTCCGTTTAAAAACTCTTTTATTTCTTTATTATCGTTTATTTCAAAATTATTCACTCTTCCACCTGCTACTTATTGAAATTAATAGTCATCAAATAATATGGTCCGTAAGGTTCCGGACTGTAAGTAAATGAAGATATGCCCTGTACATTTGCTATCTGTGACATATCATATGTATCCTTGCTATAGTCTGTTAGAACATATTCCACTGTTCCATAAGGATCTCTTAATGCATAAAAATCCATCTTGTTTTTAAAAGCAATATAATCTCCTATTGCATTATTTACCTTGAAATAATTATAATCCATAGATTCGCATGCTTCATAATCCGAAACTGTCCACACATGAGTATCATCCATTATCTCATCGGTCACATTGAAAAACTGATGTCCTGCGAAGCTTCCCCTGTCCGGTATCGGATCATCCCAGGTCGAGTCAACCTGATACCACTTACCATCAAGCTTTACTCTGTTCCATGCATGAAGCTCACCGCTTGCCCAGCCTGTCATAATCTCATTTTCAACGCCTACACAGTTAAGCAGTAAAGCCATAGCCTCGGCATACCCGTTACAAACAGCCTTACCCTGAACAAGTACTCCATAGGCTCTGTATGCATAATCATTTGAATAATCAACATAACCATATTCGCAATTTGTAACTATATAATCATGTATTGCAAGCTCTTTTTCATAATCCGTCATATTGGCGCTGATTATCTTCGGAATAATTTCATTTACCTTTTCATAAAGCTTCATGGCAGCCGGTCTGTCAGACGGAATACCCGTACCGTTTATATATTTTTGATATACATAATAGTTGTCCGATATTTCATAGAAAAATCTGACCTTCATACCATGACGGCTCTTTTCAAGCACAGAGTATTGACTTACATTTCCGTTTAAACTGCAAATGTAATCATTTATTCCAACCAACTCGTCGGCATCTATATTTTTTATATAAAAATCTCCGCTTTTTTTACCCTCATCTATCTGGTCACTTATCATCTTGGTAAGCACAGCCATATCATCCGTTGTCTGATCAGGATGAAAATGCGCCCCTATATCCCAGCTGTACATATATGCTACAAATATAATAATTATAACCAGAAGGGGTACTATCAAATATAATTTAGAACCACTATCTCTCATTAAAAAATCCTCTTTATAAATATCTCTTTTCTATCAGCTTTACTTGCTTTTCATATCTTTATCATGATGATTGCTCATATAAGTCTCCTACGAATCTACTTGTTGACTCTATTTATCATCTTCTATATCGTCTTCTTCGTCATCATCTTCATCATCTTTTTTATTAATCATTCTGCCTGTGATGACCAAAACCACAGTAAGAATAACAGAAATTATAAGACATATGGCAATAAGCAACGGTTTGCTGCTGTCTCCTGTTTGTGCTATAAGCAATGTTAAAATATCATTCATATATAAAGCCTCCCAAAACTCTATTGTTTTATCTGATTTACTATCATTTTTCACATCAATAATTTGCAAAAAAAGATACTCTTAATCCAACTCATTATATTATAAAGCCACTCTGTAAAATAATCAAATTCTTTTTATCACTTGCTACATTTATCACGTTGTTGTAAAATAATCTCAAAAAAGAGAAAGAAAGAGGTAAAATATGGCTCAGCTTTGGGGTGGTCGTTTTACTAAAGAAACTGACCAGTTAGTTTATAATTTTAACGCTTCCATATCCTTTGACCAAAAATTCTATAAACAGGATATCCGTGGAAGCATAGCTCATGTAACCATGCTCGCTGCTTCCGGCATACTTACAGATGCGGAAAAAAATCAGATTATCGACGGACTTACCGGTATACTCAATGATGTTGAATCAGGAAGGCTTGTTATAACCGATAAATATGAGGATATTCACAGCTTCGTTGAAGCAAATCTTATAGACAGAATCGGAGATGTCGGAAAGAAGCTTCACACCGGACGTTCAAGAAACGATCAGGTCGCTCTTGATATGAAGCTTTATGTAAGAGATGAACTGCTTGAGGTCAAAAAGCTTGTAACCAAGCTTATTAAAGTACTTCATAAGCTTATGAAGGAAAATGTTGATACATATATGCCGGGCTTTACACATCTGCAAAAGGCACAGCCTGTAACCTTTGCTCATCATATAGGAGCATATATGGAGATGTTTAAAAGAGATTTAAGCCGTATAAATGATATCTACGAGCGAATGAACTACTGCCCTTTAGGCGCAGGTGCATTGGCAGGAACAACCTATCCGTTAGACAGAGAGCTTACCGCAAGGCTTCTTGATTTTAAAGGTCCTACTTTAAACAGTATGGATTCAGTTTCGGATCGTGATTATATAATAGAAATGCTTTCAGCATTTTCAACAATTATGATGCACCTTTCAAGGTTTTCCGAGGAAATAATCCTCTGGAACTCAAACGAGTACCAGTTTGTCGAGCTTGATGACGCATACAGCACAGGAAGCTCAATCATGCCACAAAAGAAAAATCCTGATATTGCTGAGCTTGTACGCGGTAAGACAGGTCGTGTCTATGGTGCTCTTACTTCTATGCTTACGACTATGAAGGGTATACCTCTTGCCTATAATAAGGATATGCAGGAGGATAAGGAGCTTACCTTTGATGCAATTGATACAGTCAAGGGCTGCCTTGCTCTCTTTACAGGTATGATTTCAACCATGAAGCTTAATAAAGCCAACATGGAAAAGAGTGCCATGAACGGATTTACCAACGCTACTGATGCTGCTGATTATTTGGTTAATCACGGTGTTCCATTTAGGGATGCTCACGGAATAGTAGGTCAGCTTGTACTTTACTGTATAGACAAGGATAAATCCCTGCTTGACATGTCTTTAGACGAATACAAAGCCATAAGTCCTGTATTTGAAGATGATATATATGATGCCATAAGTCTTAAAACCTGCGTTGAAAAAAGAAATACTATAGGTGCTCCGGGTAACGAGGCTATAAAAAATGTTATAGCAATTAACGAAGAATATATTAAAAGTCTTTAAAAAGGAGAATTATTGACCATGAATAAAACCGACAAAGCAAAGCTTGATGTGGCAAAAAGAATGTTAAAGGGAAAAATAGAAGTTGATGAAGTTGTACTCATGACCGGACTTGACAAGAAAACTATCGAAGCTTTAAACGAAGAAATTAATCCTAAAAACTCAGATGCAGCCATACTCGAAAGCCTTGACAATGTTGACCTGGATATCGGACAGCTTTTATATGATGACCTTCCTGCCGAGGACGAAGAACTTGAAGGCTTTAAAGCAAATCCTTCCCGGGATGATGAAGCTTAGGATAGCTTTTATCTTTCAGATAATATTTATTGACATATAATTCATTTTTAATTTATAATTTATATTGATAATACTTGTTAAATGCGATATTATAAAGGGGATGACAATATGAAAAAGACAAAAAATTCCGGTTTCACCTTAGTTGAGCTTATAATTGTTATTGCTATAATGGCAATTTTAGCCGGATTAATGGCTCCCGGACTAATCAGATATATCAATAAAGCAAGAAAAGCAAGGGACAAAGCTGCAGCTGAAACTATCGGCAAATCGCTTCAAGCAGCTTATGTAGGTGATGAAGAATTTGCAGAATTCTTGGATTATGCAACAAGTACATACGGTAATAATATGGAAGCTAATCCAAGCTTTAATAAATACTATCGTGTTATAGGTTATGCCAATGTTCCAACCGGTTCTCATGCCAGATATGCAATGGATTTTCACTTAATAAACACTGCGATGCCAAACGGATTTGATAAGAATTCTCTTGCAACTTTAGTTAAATCCTATATAGAAAATGATTTGGTTCCTTTAAAATTTGAAAAAGATAATGTACTTGATGAATGGATTATCTGCGCAGATAAGAATCAAAATATTTACATCTTTGTCGGTGCCGGTATGAATGACAACAGATATTTTATATCAAAAGATGGTGTAAATGATATGGGAAAAGGTCGTCAATGTTATATGATTTGGACTGAAGTTGATCCAAGATATGATGCGCTCGGAACGCCAAATGATGCACAATAAATTAATATGTCATGGGCATAAGCCTTTTCACATTTTCAACTTTTGACTGTAAAAAATGCGCAAGCATGGCACGTGTTACTTAACGCCATGCTTTACGCATTTTTACAGTCTTTTTGTATTATGTGACGGCTCATGCCCACGACATATTATCTCAGATAATTTCTCATACTTTTTATTGCGCTTTTTTCAAGGCGGCTAACCTGTGCCTGTGATATCGAGATTTCATCAGCAACCTCGGTCTGAGTTTTACCTTCAAAAAATCTTAATTTTATTATGTTATATTCTCTGTCATCAAGCCTATCCATAGCATCCTTCAGAGCCATATTTTCAACCCAGTTTTCCTCACGGTTTTTCTTATCACTTATCTGATCCATAAGATAAAGAACATCCTGACCTTCCTGATAAACCGGTTCAAACAAAGACATCGGAGTAGCTATGGCATCAAGTGCATTGATAATATCCTCCTCCGGCATATCCACTTCATCGGCAATTTCCTTAATCGTTGGTTCCCTGTCAAGCTTCTTTGTAAGTAAATCCTTGGCATAAATAGCCTTATATGCGATATCTCTTAATGATCTTGAAACTCTTATGGCATTATTATCTCTCATATATCTCCTACACTCACCTATTATCATCGGAACCGCATAGGTTGAGAATTTTACATCCATATTTCTGTCAAAATTATCAATGGCCTTTATCAGACCTATACATCCAACCTGAAATAAATCATCGGCATTTTCCGCATTATTTCCTGCGAAACGTTGAATCACGCTTAATACTAATCTTAGGTTTCCTTTTATAAATTCCTCTCGTGCTTCCTTGTCACCCTTATCTATACGATCAAACAAAGCTTCCTTTTCTTCTTCGGAAAGTAAAGGAAGCTTTGATGTGTTAACTCCGCAAATAACCACCTTATTAAGTGCCATCTTTTATTCCTCCAAAGTATAAAATCTACACTTTAAAGGATTAACATTTACAGAGTTTTCTATTCAATTTTTAAGCTGGTAAATCTTTACTGCTGATTATCTTCAAGCATCTTAACCTTAGTATCATAAAGCTTCTTGGATAAATCTACATAATGAATATGCGGATTTTCATAACGCTGCTCTTCCTCCCATACCTTATTCTTAAGCTGGTCAGCTACATAAGCTTTAATTTCTTTTAATTCCGGCTTATTATATACAAGCTCACCATCCTTAAATATAGGTACCTGAAGTTCCTTAACATCAACATTTTCAAACTTCATCTTCTTCCAAGGCTTTTTAGGATCCACATAAGCAAATGGTTCATCACCTTTAACCTCTTCATCATTAAGAGTTATTAAATCTGCCAAACCATATCCTGTCTCTTTGCTAAAGATTCTCCAAAGTCTCTTTTTACCCGGATTGGTGATTTTTTCAACATTTTCAGATATCTTAATCTTTGGAACATACTCTCCGTCTTTTCCATCCTTAACGGCAACAAGCTTGTAAACTCCACCAAATACAGGATCAGACTTTGATGTAATCATTCTTTCTCCAACACCATATGAGTTAATCCTTGCACCCTGCTTATTTAAGGATCTTATAAGATATTCATCTACACTGTTTGAAACAACGACATTACAATCCTCCATGCCGTTCGCATCAAGCTGTTTTCTTATCTTCTTTGAGAAATACGCAAGGTCTCCGCTGTCAATTCTTACACCCTTAAGTCTCTTGCCCATCGGTTCAAGAACCTCTTTTGCAACCTTAATTGCATTTACAAGACCACTCTTAAGGATGTCAAAGGTATCGATAAGAAGCACACAATTATCAGGATAAACCTCCGCATAAGCCTTAAACGCCTCATATTCATTATCAAAAAACTGAACCCAGCTATGCGCCATTGTTCCTATGGCAGGAACCCCAAACATTTCATCTGCAAGCACTGTAGCGGTTGCTGCCGCTCCACCTATATATGCTGCTCTTGCACCAAGAGTAGCTGCATCTGCACCATGTGCACGTCTTGCACCGAATTCCATAACAATAGCTCCGGTATCCCCCGCTGCACGACAAATTCTTGAAGCCTTTGTTGCGATAAGTGACTGGAAATTGATTGTAAGTAAAAGCATAGTTTCAAGGAGCTGAGCCTCTATAACCGGTGCAGTTACCGTAACAAGCGGAGTGTTTGGATAAACTATGGTTCCTTCAGGAACTGCATCTATATTACCGGTAAATTTGAAATTCTTTAGATACTCTAAAAAATCCTCTGAAAATTCACCTTTTTTTCTTAAATATTCTATATCCTCATCATTAAATGAAAGATTTTGAATATATTCGATAAGCTGTTCAAGTCCTGCTGATACCACAAAACCACCATTGTCCGGATTATTACGATAGAACATATCAAATACGGCAATTCTGTCCTTATATCCCTTTTTAAAATATCCATTGGACATCGTAAGCTCATAATAATCCATAAGCATCGTAAGATTTCTCATTTCTTAAGTACCTCCCTTTCAATATCTGCCGGTTTTTCGGCAAAAACCTTTGCTCCTTTTTCTATTAGAAAATCTCTGTCCCTAAAGCCCCAAAGACAGATTATTAAATCAAGACCTGCATTTTTTGCGGTAGCCATGTCCACCTCAGAATCACCCACATATACCGATTCTTCTATGCTGCTGTTCAAAAGCTTAAGTGCTTTAAAGCAGGAGTCCGGCTCAGGCTTTCTTTTTATATCAGGACTGTCACCGATAGCTATATCGATAACATCACTGAAAAACTTTTCTCTAAGCTGGTCAACTGCACTTTGAACCTTGTTGGATACAATAGCCATCTTAATACCTTTATTTTTAAGGTCATGCATAAGTGTAATCACACCGTCATAAGGTTTTGTCTTATCCTGATTGTGGACATTATAATACTCTTTAAAATAATTAAATGTCTTATCAAAGTCCACATCCGGTATTCCGTCAGGTACAGACAGCTTCATAAGCCTCTTTATCCCGTTTCCTAAAAAAAATCTTATTTCACTTTTTTTCCTTAACGGATAATTCATTTTTGAAAGTGCATAATTGACACTGTCTGATAAATCATCCAGTGTATCTAAAAGCGTTCCGTCTAAATCAAAAATCACAGTATTATAGCTCATATTTTTATCCCATCAATTAAAAAATCTTTTATTACATGCAATCTATAATTAATAATTATGTCTCTCTTATTATTCCAAAGTATTAGCTTGTCTGCATAGCTCTTTTAGCACGCATACGCAGTGTTGGATCAAGTATCTTCTTTCTGATACGTATATGCTCCGGAGTTATCTCAAGAAGCTCGTCAGTATCAATAAAGTCAAGTGCCTGCTCCAAGCTTAGAATCTTAGGCGGCGTAAGCTTAAGTGCCTCATCAGAACCTGAAGCACGGGTATTGGTAAGCTGTTTCTTCTTACATACATTTACCTCTATATCCTCGGTCTTTCCACACTGGCCGACTACCATACCACCGTAAACCTGCTCACCCGGACCTATAAAAAGAGTTCCCCTTTCCTGAGCATTAAAAAGTCCGTAGGTAATTGCCTCACCGGCCTCAAAAGCTATAAGCGAACCCTGACTTCTATATGACATATCCCCCTTATATGACTCATAGCCTTCAAATAAGGTATTTATAATTCCGTTACCCTTTGTAGCGGTCATAAAATCACCTCTAAAGCCGATAAGGCCGCGAGACGGAATCAAAAACTCAAGTCTGGTTGTACCATTTCCGGTAGGTGCCATACCCTGAAGCTCGCCCTTACGATTGTTAAGCATATTTATAACCGTTCCTGAAAACTCATCCGGTACATCTATAACTGCAAGCTCAAACGGTTCGAGCTTTTTACCCTTTTCATCCTCTTTATATATAACCTCAGCCTTACTTACAGCAAACTCATATCCCTCTCTCCTCATATTTTCAATAAGAACCGAAAGATGAAGCTCGCCACGTCCGGATACCTTAAAGCACTCTGTAGTATCTGTTTCTTCAACTCTTAAGGAAACATCCGTATTTAACTCTCTGAAAAGTCTGTCTCTTAGATGTCTTGAGGTTACAAACTTTCCTTCCTTGCCTGAAAGCGGAGAATCATTTACCATAAAATCCATAGAAATCGTCGGCTCGGAAATCTTCTGGAATGGTATCGGCTCAGGATTCTCCGGCGAGCATATAGTATCACCAATATGAATATCCGAAATACCCGATATGGCTACTATTGAACCTATACCGGCCTCATTAACCTCAACCTTGTTTAATCCGTCAAATTCATAAAGCTTACCAATCTTAACCTTAACCTTTTTCTCAAGCTCATGAGCATTAACGATTACACATTCCTGATTAAGCTTAAGAATTCCGTTATCAACCTTACCGACACCTATTCTTCCTACATACTCATTGTAATCTATAGTACTTATAAGCACCTGCGTACCCGCATCAGGATCACCTGTAGGTGCAGGAATCGACTTTATTATAGTCTCAAATATAGGCTTCATATCCGTTCCCGGCTCGTCCGGACTATAAGATGCATATCCATCTCTTGCTGAAGCATATACGAAAGGACAATCCAACTGCTTTTCATTGGCATCAAGCTCTATTAAAAGCTCGAGCACCTCTTCTTCTACTTCGGCAGGTCTTGCTTCCGGTCTGTCTATCTTATTGATACAAACAATAACATTAAGATCAAGCTCAAGTGCCTTCTTAAGCACAAATTTTGTCTGTGGCATAGCACCCTCAAATGCATCAACAACAAGTATAACACCATCAACCATCTTAAGAACACGCTCAACCTCTCCACCGAAATCCGCATGTCCCGGAGTATCAATGATATTAATCTTAGTATTGCCATAAGTAACTGCTGTATTTTTGGAAAGAATGGTTATACCTCTTTCTCTTTCGATATCATTTGAGTCCATTACTCTTTCTGCTACTTCCTGATTCTCACGAAATACACCGCTTTGTTTTAAAAGCTCATCCACAAGTGTTGTCTTACCATGATCAACGTGTGCAATTATCGCAACATTTCTTACATCTTCTCTTGTTATCTTCATATCGATTATCTTCCTCTTTTATAATAATTCTTATATACCTTTAAAAACCTTGTTATTGTAACACAGCACACCTAATATTTCAACAAAAAAACTGCCGCATAATAATGCGGCAGTTAAAAATTTTAAATTATACTTTAAAAAATGCAATTTGCTTTCTTAGCTGTTCTGCTATTGTTTGTAAGCTGACTGCATTCTGGGAAATTATCTGGAAGGTTGAATTAAGCTCTTCCATAGATGCATTGGTTTCCTCTGTTGATGCAGCATTTTCTTCTGATATTGCGGATAAGTCTTCCATGATATTGATAAGACTTTCCTTTGTAACATTGATTGTGTCTGCCTTATCACCTGTATCTGAAACCGAGCTTTGAACTCTTGTTGCATTTTCAGAAAGTGCGCTCATATCTTCTCTTGTAAGCATAATCTTATCGGACTGAGTCTCAAATTCGAAAACAAGCGAATCAACTGTCTGAACTGAACTAATTGAATCCTCAACCAGCTTCTGGGTAACCTCTTCAATCTTAACAACAGCATCCTGTGACTGGGTTGCAAGATTGGATATTTCAGATGCAACTACCGCAAAGCCTCTTCCTGACTCTCCAGCTCTTGCAGCCTCTATGGTTGCATTTAATGAAAGGAGGTTGGTCTGGTCTGCTATCTCAGAGATAATCTGAGTCATCTGTGATATCTCCTGAACAGAATTTGCTGTATTTTCAATAACGCCTCTGATAGAGCTTACGGCCTCTGTTACATCACCATTTTGAGCAAGCAGGTCTTCCATAGCTATCATCGCTCTGTCACTTGCATCCTTCATGCTGTCAACAAGTTCATTGAGAGTATGTATATTATCTGTGATTCCCTCTATATCATCACCAATCTGGTTAGTATTTTCAGAAGAAGTCTGAACACTTTCTGCCTGTGAAAGTGAACCCTTTGTAATATCCTCAACGGCTGAAACAACCTGGCTCGATGCCTCTGCAGCGCCAGATGCCGATGACGACAGATCATAACCTGAAGCCTTTATCTGATCGGCAAGAGTTTTGGTATTGCCTATAACTTCAGAAAGCTTATTCTTTAATTCAGATACCGCTCTCGCAATAGCTCCGATTTCATCAGGTCTCTTCGTAAGTACAAATTCAACGTCTCTTGTAAGGTCTCCACCTGCAATTACCTTGATATCTTCAGCAAGAAGATTCATCTTACCGGATACAAGACCTGCGAGTGAGAAACCTATTGCACAGCTAATTGCACTAAATATAACTATTGCAATAACTATCTTTTTTACAAGATCACCTATATCATCCTTAACGTCAGCTGCCGGACGACCGGTAAATACCATACCTACGATTTTACCGTCAGGATTTTTAAGTGGAGTATAGTATCCGTAATATGGCTTACCGCCTATGTTAAGATTATTGGAATAACAATCATTGCCCGAATCAAGTACATCAAGAACATTGGCAGTTGTAACTGCAGTTCCAACCATTCTCTTACCCTGCTTATCTATAAGAGTTGTCATTCTTCTTGTATCACCGTAAAACAAAGCATAATCAAGCTTTGTTCTTTCATGAAGGATATCAAGCTGTTCCTGAAGTTCATCCTGAACTTCGATTCCACCTTTATATAGATTTTCACCGTCTAAGGTCCAATCACCATCATATTCATTGGACATCTCATTTTCAAGCTGTATAGCACCTACCATCAGCTCTTCCTTTGTAAGCTTGTAAATCATATTTTTTGATGATCTGATACTTATAATACCAACCAAAACAGCTGTAAGAACAAGTGCAATCGCTGACAGCACTATAACTTTGACAATAATCTTTTCTCTAAAATTTCTCATATTGTTTATCCTTCCTTGCAATTTATGAATAATATCAAGTTTAGATAAATTTATCCCCCCATAGGCAATTTATCAAATAACACCATAGAAAATTATAACATTTATCTGTTATTTTGTCACTATGTATTTTATAAGCAGATGACAAATATAAATAAGTTCCATGAAATAAAAATCTATGTAAAACAAAATATAAAAAAACTGTTACAGGAAATACTCAACACCGGATTCGAATATCTTCTGATCCTGTTCACCATAGATATTGATTGCAACAGCATCTCCTCTACGCTCTGAATGTGCCATCTTACCAAGCACTCTTCCGTCAGGACTTGTAATACCTTCTATTGCGTAGTAAGAACCATTGATATTATAGTACTCATCCATAGTCGGATTTCCATCTATATCCACATACTGTGTGGCAACCTGTCCATTTGCAAAAAGCTTTTCTATCCACTCTTTGCTTGCCACAAATCTTCCTTCTCCATGAGATATAGGTACTGTATAGACTCCGCCAAGCTCTGCCTTTTTAAGCCATGGACTCTTGTTTGTAACAACCTTTGTGTAAACCATCTTGGACTGATGACGACCTATACTGTTCATGGCAAGTGTAGGTGAATCCTCTGTCTGTGGTCTGATTTCTCCATAAGGAACAAGTCCAAGCTTTATAAGCGCCTGAAAGCCGTTACAGATACCAAGTGCAAGTCCGTCACGCTCATTTAGAAGCTTCATAACCTCATCAGCAATCTTGGCATTTCTGAAGGCTGTTGCGATAAATTTACCTGAACCATCCGGTTCATCACCGGCAGAAAAGCCACCCGGGAACATGATAATCTGACTATCACTTATGGCTTTTGCAAACGCATCAACCGAATCTCTTATATCCTGTGCATCCTGATTCTTAAATACTATTGTAGTTACCTCAGCACCCGCTCTTTCAAAGGCTTTGGCAGAATCATATTCACAGTTGGTACCCGGAAATACAGGAATAAATACCTTTGGCTTTGCAACCTTATTTTTAGCCACAAGTACGGTTCCCTTATCATAGATTGATGACTTAACTATTCCGTTTTCTATCTTAAGCTCATCATTAATCTTATCCTCCTGTGATACATTTGAATAATTAGGAAATACCTTTTCAAGCTTTCCTGTCCATGCATAAAGTGCTGCATCCATGGATATCACAGTATCACCGTATCTAAACTCAGGCTCTTCCGTAACCTTACCGATTACTATGCAAGGGATGCCGAGAGCATCCAAATTTTCTTCCTTTATCTCAAGGATTATCGAACCATAGTCTTTAGAATAAAGCTTATCAGCCGGATAAGCCTCTTCTATCTCGACACCAAGCTTATTACCAAATGCCATCTTGCTTACCGCCTCGATAACACCACCAAAGCCGACTGCATAAGAAGACTCTACCAAACCGTTTTTAATCGCTTCATAGAGTTTTCCGTACTTGTTAAGTGCATCCTGATAATCCGGTATATCATATTCATCTTTATCAATGTTAAATTTAACCAATATATTTCCGGCATTTTTAAGTTCAGGAGTTACAACATTCATATAGCTTGCTACGTCTACCGCAAAGGAACAAAGTGTAGGCGGAACATCTATATCGTTGAAGGTACCTGACATGGAATCCTTACCACCGATAGAAGGAAGACCAAGTCCCATCTGTACATCATAAGCACCAAGAAGTGCTGCAAGAGGCTGTCCCCAACGATAAGGGTCCGTTCCGAGTCTCTTGAAATACTCCTGGAAGGTAAGTCTTATCTTGCTTACATCACCACCTGAAGCTGCAATCTTGGCAACGGATGTAAGAACCGCATATATTGAACCGTGATAAGGGCTCCAGCTTGAAAGATACGGATCGAAGCCGTAGCTCATCATAGTAACGGTATCTGTCTTGCCCTTAAGTACAGGAAGCTTTGCAATCATTGTCTGTATAGGTGTAAGCTGATATTTACCACCATATGGCATAGTTACAGTTCCGGCACCTATGGATGAATCAAACATTTCCACAAGACCCTTTTGTGAGCAGACATTTAAGTCTGAAAGTACTGAAAGCCAAAGCTTTTCTATATCCTTTGTATCCTTCTTTTCTTCAAAATATTTGGATGCCTCATCCGGCATATTGACCTTAACCTCAGTCTCCTGATGAGCACCGTTTGTATCAAGAAATGCTCTTGAAAGATTAACAATATCCTTACCTCTCCAGTTAAGAACAAGTCTTGGCTCCTCGGTTACGACCGCTACAGGCACCGCTTCAAGATTTTCTTCCTTAGCGTAAGCGAGCATAGTATCTACATCCTTCGGATCTACAACTATGGCCATTCTTTCCTGTGACTCTGATATGGCAAGCTCTGTTCCGTCAAGACCTGCATATTTTTTAGGCACCTTGTCGAGATCTACCTTTAATCCATCTGCAAGCTCACCGATTGCAACAGATACACCACCTGCACCAAAATCGTTACATTTCTTAATTAATGATGCAACCTCCTCACGTCTGAATAATCTCTGAATCTTTCTCTCTGTAGGAGGATTACCCTTTTGTACCTCAGCTCCACAGGTTTCGATTGAGCTTTCGGTATGTGCCTTAGATGAACCTGTCGCACCACCGCAACCGTCTCTACCTGTACGTCCGCCTAAAAGTATAATTATATCTCCGGGATCAGATGACATTCTCTTTACACATCTTCTTGGAGCAGCACCCATAACAGCGCCAATCTCCATACGCTTTGCCACATAATCAGGGTGGTAAATCTCGTTTACAAGACCTGTTGCAAGTCCAATCTGGTTACCATATGAGCTGTAACCCTGTGCAGCCACCTTAACTATTTTTCTCTGTGGGAGCTTACCCTTCATGGTATCCTTTAAGGAAACTGTAGGGTCAGCGGCACCTGTGACACGCATTGCCTGATATACATAAGAACGTCCTGAAAGCGGATCTCTTATAGCACCACCAAGGCAGGTAGCCGCACCACCAAACGGTTCGATTTCGGTAGGATGATTATGGGTTTCATTTTTAAAGCTTACAAGCCACTCCTCTTCCTTACCGTCTATTGTTACAGGCACAACAATGGAACATGCATTAATCTCATCCGATACCTCCATGTCCTCAAGTTTTCCTGCTTTTCTTAATTCCTTCATAGCCATAAGTGCTATATCCATAAGGCAGACAAATTTATCATCTCTGTCCTTATACATTTCCTTCATGGCACCAACATATTTATCATAAGTACCTGAAAGAATTTCTTTGTAATATCCGTCATCAAATTTAACATCGGTAAGCTCAGTTGAAAATGTTGTATGACGACAATGATCCGACCAGTATGTATCAAGAACCCTTATCTCTGTCATGGAAGGGTCTCTGTTTTCCTCATTTTTATAATAATTTTGTATATGAAGGAAATCATTAAAGGTCATGGCAAGTCCAAGGGAGCCGTAAAGCTCATTAAGCTTATCCTCCTCCATATCCTTGAAGCCTTCAAAAATGATAACATCCTTTGGTTCTTCAAACACTGTAACAAGGGTATCAGGCTTTGTCTCATCGGTAATTCTTGAATCAACCGGATTTACAACATACTCCTTTATCGCCTCTAACTGCTCATCATTTATATTGCCTGATATTATATAAGTAGTAGCGGATTTGATAAGCGGATTTTCATCCTCACTAAGAAGCTTCACACACTGCTCTGCAGAATCTGCCCTCTGATCAAACTGTCCCGGAAGATATTCCATGGAAAAGCACTTATCATCTGCTCCCATATCAAACCTTTCTTCATAAATTATATCAATCGGAGGCTCTGAAAAAACTGTTACTTTAGCCTTTTCATAGGTTTCATCCGAAACACCCTCCATATCATAGCGTACAAGAACTCTTACAGCATCTGTTTTAATTCCAAGGTAATCCTTAAACTGCTGCTTTAACTCCTTTGCTCTTACCGCGTAATCATCCTTTTTTTCGACGTAGATTCTTCTAACCTTACTCATTTTATCTTTCCTTTCCGTCATTTATTATAATTTGATTATTTCCCACTTATAAATATTACTTAAATAAATATAGCCATATATTAAAAGACTATTGATGCAGCCTTTTTATAATCTTATAGCATACTGTATTTTGGAAAACCATCGGTGCATCCTGTACAAAGAACACGATTCCGTCTGTCGGAGCTACTATCTGTGTTTTTATCTTACCATCCATCGGATTGATAATCTCCGCCATTAATTCGCCTCTTTTTATCTCAGTATTAATCTCAGCAATCTTTCTGAAAAAGCCCGCACTATCTGATTTAACTGACACCAGCTCATCTTCACTTATTATACTTGAAATATAACCTCCGTGACAATCATATCTTATAATTCCCATTCTTGTCAAAAATCTTAGCACTGAAGAAACTGCCACTCGTGCACTTTCATCATCTATCCAATCCGTAGTCTTTGAATATACCGAAAATGCCTGTGTACCAAGCTCCTGCCAGTTATAGTTTAAAGTAACCGCATCAAAGGCTCTGTTCATGCCGGTTACAACATAAGGCATACCAAATAAATTGGCAAGACTGTTGCTTTCCTTACCGGTTCTCATCATCCTGATATGAGGCACAAGCTCACCATGAAGATAAAAACTGGCAAATTGGATTCCGTAAGAATACTCCTTGGCTATATCAAGTATAGTTGCCGCAATTCTGCTTGTCGCAGTTCCCTGATGATTTCCCGGAAATGACCTGTTTATATCCGAATCATCAGATATCCATTTGACCTTTCCGGCATTCATGGAGCTGTAATTAAGCGTGGGGATAAGCAGAAGCTGCTTATCTGATGCAATATCTCCCTTTGCTTCTATCTCCGAAAGCTTCTCGGCAAGCAATGAGCAGATGTAAAGCTGTTGATACTCATTTCCCCTCATCGCTCCGACTATACAGGCAGCTTTTTCTCCGTGTCCATATGTAAAACCATGTATTTCATACTCGCCCCTAAAGGACGTATTCATTGTAAATAATAATTCTTTATTCATTTCCGTCACCCACTATTCTTGCTATAAGCGAGCCTTCTTCGATAACAGGATAATCTCTGATAGAGCATATCATTCCATTTGCAGAAGCCTTTACAACCTCCTCTACCGAGCCTGTTATAACATCTACTATCATTCCTATCTCATCGCCGATATTAACCTTATCATACAGATTAACACCCGGAATAAAAATCCCACTGCTTTCCGAATTTATGTAAACCATATCTTTATCGTTTGTTATACTGGGTACATGCGGCTTCGGAGACTCTTTATCCCATATACCCATAAAATTCATAAGTGCCAAAAGGCCGTCCACTATTTTGTTGCAATACTTTTTATTAATCCTAAATGCCGTACCTGATTCAATAACCAGGGATAATGTTCCTGTTTTATTTAAAGCATAGGCAAGGCTTCCGTTTAAAACAGATGTACTGGGGTGTATCCATATCATATCTGTATTAAGGCACTTGGCTATAGGTAAAAGTGCATCGACATTGTCATCATTTAATCTTACCTGTGGTACCTCGTGCAAAAATATATTGCTGGAATGCAAATCAATACATACATCCGCGCCCTTGATATCATCAAATATACAGGATGCAGCATACTCACCAACCGCACCGGTTTTTGAACCCGGAAAAAGCTGGTTCATATCCATATCGGAATCAGGAATATATCTTGTTCTTGAATCAAGTCCCAAAGGATTAAGACTTGGATATACATCGACTATACCCTTAAGCTTGTCGAAATCCTCTTTAATTTTTCTTATAATTTCATAGCAAATATATTGTCCCTGAAGCTCGTCACCGTAAAGTCCGGAAACGATACAGAGTCTTTTTTCATCACCTGATAGAATATCCGGTGCTAATCTGTTTTTTTTAATTTTTAGTTTTTCCTCTATCATCAGATCTACTGACACAACAGTTTCTATCATATATGCCTCCGCATTAATTATGTCATATAAACAATTAAAAGTTTAATATAAATCACACGAAAAGGCACTCCTTATAATAAGAGTGCCTTTTATTTGATTATATAAATTTAAGACTCCAAAACATTTCTTACTACCTTTTTAATTGCATCAATTTCAAAAGGCTTTGAAATAAATTCAGCCGCGCCATTTTGAACAGCTTCAATCATATTATGCTGCTGTCCGGCTGCTGAAACCATTATTATCTTTGAATCCGGATATTCTTCTTTTATCTTCTTTAAAGCCTCTACACCTGTAAGAATCGGCATTGTAATATCCATCGTGACGAGGTCAGGTCTGAATTCTTTATATAAATCGTAACCCTCCTGACCATTTTTTGCTTCGCCTATAATTGTATGACCATCTTCTTCAAGGATTCCTCTTAGGATTCTTCTTGAAGTTCTTGAATCATCAACTATCAATATATTTGCCATCTTCAACTTCTCCTTAATCTTTATTAAATCATTTATAACGCATATATTTCGTATTACCTTATACGCCACTTAGTTTCCATACAGATTATTATGTCTGCTCTTTCCTCGTGTATGAAGCAAGGAAGCATATACATGATTCCGTCTGTCTCAATTGTTGTAACATCCGGATACATAGCAGGTGGAAGCATATCTATCTTTATTTCCTCCTGACTTAACTTTGATGCATATATACCATTACTTACATTAATGAATTCACAAACAGCATCTAAGCAATCTTCATCAATGCTCTCAAATTCCTCTTTGGCATAAGCTTCACCGATGTTCTTATTACCTACACCGCCGATACCTATAAAGAGCTCATAATCACCGGTAAAGGACTGGCTTGCCATACATTTATCGGTATATGTATAAATTCTTTCGATTCTTTCAAATCTTACCTTATTATCAATAAATCTGACAATATTTCTTGCCATAAGTGCAAGATAATCCTTAATAACCGCCGGTATCTGAATCTCTCTTGTAAATACCTGGATAACACTGTCGATATCCGAGCTCTTTAAAGCATCTATATCCAAAGATGTAAATCTCTCTGATTTCTTATACTGATTAATGTGCCTTTGAATTTCTTCAAGTGAAAGAAGATTTCTTTCCAAAAGCTCCTGTACAAGTAAAAGATAAGAATCTCCCTGTTTCTTAAGCAAATCTCCTACCTGTGCATCTGTAAGATATCCTTTTGATACAGCTATATCTCCAAATCTTGCATCCTGTTGAGCCTGTATCCGGTTTACCTCATCAGCCTGTTCCTCAGTCATGTAACCTTCACTGACTGCAATGATACCAAGCCTTACTCTATTCTTACGATTAGCTTCAATTATATCTAAATAATCTTCTTTGCTGATAACCCCTATATCCTGCAAATACTTACCAAAATATACGTCAAACATTACTCTCCTCCTTTTTGCAAACACGATGCTGATATAATTATACACAAAAAATTCCAATAAATCAACTTTTCTTTATATAAAAATAACAAAAATATTATAATTTTCAGATTGATTATTACATTGATTTTCTATATAATAAATGTATATGTCAAATTATTTAATTACGGAGAAAAAACTATGTCGATAAAAAAGTCATTAAGATTGTCATTAATACTTCTTTCAGCTCTTCCCATTATATTTATGACAATCCTCATTTATATAATATCTTACAATAAATATATGGATTTGGCAAAGGATTCCGCAGCTAAACTTGCAGAAATATATGCTAACGGTTTTTCTGCCCAACTGGATGTCCAGATAGCCGAGGCTGAAGGACTTGCTGCATCAACACAGATTCAAAATATCGCCCTTGAAAGCTATAATGGTATTGTATCAGGTGCTTCTCCATCACATCTTAGTAACGTTGATGAGCTCTTTGAAAAGAAAGCACTATACTATACCGATTACTATATGTACGACATAAACGGATATCTTATCGCAAGCTCCGATGAAAATGCAAATGGCGACTGGGAGGAATACATGAGTGTTCCCGTTACCGAAATAAACGAAACCATCATCATGAACGCCTCAAATATCAACAAAGATGGCAACAGCATTGAAATCATCGCCCCTATCAAAGTTAAGGGAACAATTGTAGGTATAATAAGATCCAATATACCTGCAGATTATTTTGGTGCATTTATGCCTGAAGCCGGCTCTGCTTTCATTCTCTCATCCGATGGAGAATATCTGTTCAACTATAGCAATGATGATAAAGATAAAAAACTGTATGACGAAGCCAAAAACATACTAAATCAAGGTACTATAAACGGATTTTTAAGCACAAACATTTCATCTGTAAGAAATATATACGGTTACTACCGTATATCCTCCCAGAACTGGTTATATGTTATAAAGCAGGACGGTAGCGAATATCAGGCCATCATATCAACCCTGCCTCTAACACTTATAATCACCCTGGCAATCATACTTATCATAGCAATTATTATAAGCAGCTTCCTCGTTAAAAAATACACCGACCCGATTATTTCTCTTAAAAACGATATGAGAAAAGCTGCCGATGGCGATCTTGATAAAAGGTCTGATATCAAAGAAGAAAATGAATTTGGTGAGCTCGCCGAAATGTTTAACAACATGATGGAAATCATTTCCGGCAACTACAAGGAGCTTGATAAATCCAAGAAGATACTTGAAGAAAATGAAATTGAATTAAAGAAAAATTATGCTTACATTGAACAGCTTGCATACCATGACGGTCTTACCGGTCTTTATAACAGAGTTGCTTTTATGAAGTATTCATATGATATATTTAATCAGGAAGGCGCGCAGTTAAAGAGACATGCTATATTTTTCATTGACCTTGATAACTTTAAAAATGTTAATGATACACTCGGACATGATTATGGTGACTTACTCTTAAAGCAGTTTTCAGACCAGCTTAAATGTCTGTCAAATGAAAATGATATAGTTGCCAGAACCGGCGGTGACGAATTCCTTGTATTTAAATCAGCTTATAATAATGTTGATGATTTAAAGAGCTTCGCACAAAGCATTGTTGATATAGTCAAGCTTCCGTTTGACCTCGAGGGTGAAAAAGCCCATGTATCAGCCAGTATCGGTGTTGCCCTCTTCCCTGAACACGGTCTTTCTATAAATGAGCTTATCAAAAATGCAGACCTTGCCATGTACAGTGCAAAGACCTCCGGTAAGAATGCATACAGATTCTTTGACAGCTTTATGGATTACGATTTCAACCGAAAGAATGAGCTTGATGAAATGCTCACAAATGTTATAGAAAAGAAAGAGGTTTATCTTCTTTACCAGCCTCAGGTTAATATGCTCTCCGGTGAAATAACCGGATATGAGGCTCTTATGCGTATCAATTCTGAGCTTTTGGGCTTTGTATCACCTGAAGAATTCATACCTATCGCCGAAGATAACGGAATGATTAATGAACTCGGTGAGTGGGCACTTTACGAAGCCTGTATGTTCAATAATACAATTATAAAAAACGGATACGGTCCATACAAGGTTTCTGTAAATGTTTCAACCAGCCAGCTTAAAAAGGATAATTTTATCGATATCATAAAATCTATTCCTGCCAAAACCGGTATGAGCCTTAAATACCTTGAAATTGAAATAACGGAAAGTGTTCTTATGCAATCCTTTGAACATAACCTTAAGCTTATCAATCAGATAAAGGAGCTTGGTGTTGCTATAGCTTTAGATGACTTCGGAACCGGATATTCATCCTTCAACTACCTGACTCAGCTTCCGATTGACACTCTTAAGATTGATAAATCATTTATTGATGATATTTGTAATAATGAAAATGACAAGTATATTGCCAACACAATCATCTCACTTGCTCACCAGATGAATATTGCCGTCGTAGCAGAAGGTGTTGAAAGTCAGGAGCAGCTTGAGATACTTCAGGATCAGCTCTGTGATACACTTCAAGGCTACCTCTTCTCCAAGCCTATCACTGCAAGTGAACTCGCAAAGATTATTACAGCCAATAAAACACTTAAGTAAATCAGGATGTTTTTTTATATATTTTACAGATTATAAATGTATCCAAAGCATGAACAATACTTGCAAGTATAAAGGTACCGACGATAATATATAATACATATATTCCTGTTCCTCTTATACCCATTCTATTGTGTATAAACACATTATGAAGCAGGTAAAATTCGAGTGATATTTTTCCCATAAATGAAAGTGCCTTGTTGGAAAATTTTACCTTTAGCAAAATTCCGATTATTAACAGAATAAAGAAAAGGCACTGTAAAAGCTGGGAACCGAGTGTCATAAACTTATCGGTATTACTATTAGTCCAATAGCCATGATGTACAAGCATATAATGAGTGAGTCTGCAGAACGCATAAAAAAACACAGCAGTAAGAATAAGATAAATAAAGTAAAACTTTTTTATTATCCCAAGAAGCAGCTCTTCCTTATATGCAAATATCATTCCAACCGCAAATATCAACGTGGAATTATACCACCATTCTCCCTGAAACCAATTTGGCCCGTGTCCGTGGTATAACGAAAAAAGGGTAAGTCCTATGATAAATAAAGTCATCGAAATTATTATCACGATTTCTTTTTTAAACAGCTTGTATGCGATATAAAATGCAATATATAAGAACACTATTTCAACTATATACCACATGCTTCCATTAAGCAAATCAATACCTAAAGCTGCACGGATTAAATCCACATATCCTAAGGTCAAAGAATCCGCAGCATGTGCTTTTGAAAGATCAAAGCTTATTCTCCCGCATAAAGCTCCCGCTATAATATAAATGAAAATACAGACATAAAAAGGTATAAGAATCTTAGGCAGTCTCTTTGCCAGAAAACCCTTCATATAGTTTTCCTTTTGATTCATGCTCTTTATAAGTCCGTAACCCGAAAAGAAAAAAAATCCTGCAACAAGTGCAAATCCGAAGTTTTCAAGTAATACAAAAATACCGGAGTTAGCACTTCCAACCGCCTGCGAAATATGATGAAACATTACAAGAATTGCGAAATATCCCAAAACTGTTTTTGAATTATCAAGACCAAGAACATTTTCCTGCCAACGAATATCACCGGTATGCTTTAAGCTCTTATCTATCACCTGCATATTGAAAAGCAACAATAAAACCAGTGGTATGACAAAAAACCATATGGGAAACGTTATATTTTTGATATTTGATAAGAAAGAATTTAAAGCATTCAAAATTAAACTCTCCTGAACTTTTTTATTTCATCCAGTTTCTTTAAGGTGTCATATCGTCCGAGTTTATATATAAATTTAAGCTTGTCAGGATTTTTTTCCATACGCCCGATTTTTGTATCACGACTCGGACGGATAATTATTGCTTTGCCTGCTTTTTCACGCTCTTCGATATAAGCTACCTGTTCATTATATATCTTATATCTTTCCTCACAGGCTCTTACATAATTAGGATAATCCTTATACATTCTTTTCATAAGCTTGATGGTGGGATCCTGTTTTTTCTCATAGCCATCAGGTCTGGTAAGTACCACTATATTTTTTTCATAGCCGATGCTTTCAAAGAATTTTATCGGAATACTGTCTGCTGTTCCTCCGTCAAGAAGCTTTAAGCCGTCCTTTTCAATAATATTTGATACAAGCGGCATGGATGCTGAAGCTCTCATATAGTCCATCTCATCCCAGAGGTCCGTGCATCTGATATGCTCCGCCTTACCTGTATCAAGATTTGTACAGGTCACATAAAACGGTATTTCTTTGCTACGTTCTCTAAATGTATCATAATCGAATACATTAAGCTTTTTAGGAAGCTGCTCATAGCAAAAATCAACATTAAATATATCTCCGGTCTTTCTTAAAGACTCAAAGCTTGCATAACGCTTATCACCTGCATATTTTACATTATACCTTATGGTTCTTCCTATCTGCTTTGAAATATACGAACAGCCACAAACAGCACCGGCAGATACGCCTATTACTCCGTCAACCTCTATACCTTCGAGCATAAATGCATCAAGCACACCTGCAGTGTACATGCCACGCATTCCACCGCCCTCAAGCACCAGTCCAATTTTCTTTTTTTCAGATATACTATCCATTTATTCTTCCCTTTTTATATTCACAATCCATAAGATTGCAACAATAATTAATGTCTTTATTAATAGCTTTTCAATTAACTGATTTTTAGTGTCCTTCCCATTTGATAGTAAGCTTTTCTTCCACTATTATCTCTTCTGTGGGATTTAGAATCTCATTATATGTATCAAGAAACGCCTGTTCAACCTGCTTCATCGTGCCTTTGTAAAAATCAGGAGTCATAGCTACAAACGGCTCGGTATCACTAAGCTTTACTGCCGAGAACTCATAAAACTCCCAATAAAGCAATGCATCATCTATAGTTTTCACCATCTGCTTTTCATACTCATTTAAAGGCTCCCCGACAAATTTTTCATAAATCATGTTTTGCAGTCTTTCTTCTATCTCCATATACTTTTCAAGGTTTTTCTTAACAGGTCTGGTAACATCCGAAAGATATGCCTCAGAAGCATCATGTAGTAAACATGCCATCCTAATCCTTGGTGTTTCCCTTCTCGCAACAGCCTCATCATAACAGTTAAGGCAATGTGCTCCTACAGAATAAAACTCAGTATAATGGCCATTAGCCCTGCACATAAGAGATAATGCATGAGCTATATCCTCTATCTTTATATCCTCTATCTTAGGCTCAAGTGGTGTAAAATTTATCTTTGAATAAGTTGTTATAAAATCAGCCATATCTTTATTATCCTTAACTTATCATAAAAATATTATGATATTATTTTATCTGCTTTTACTTTACTCCATACTGCTCATAATATGCATCTATAGCAGCCTTTATCTCATCATTTATAATAACCTTACCGTTTACCTCTTTGTTGTAAAGGCACTCCACAACATCTGCCATGGATACAATAGCATTTGCAGAAAATCCGTATTTATCCTTTATCTCATCAAGTGCAGACTTATTACCGTCAAGTCCTTTTTCCATACGATTGAGTGAAACCATAAGTCCTTTAATGGTTACATCCCCCTGTGCCTTGATGATAGGGAAGGTCTCTTCTATAGACTTACCGGATGTAGTTACATCCTCGATAATTACAACTCTGTCACCATCCTTTATAGGACTTCCGAGAAGTATACCTGCATCCCCATGATCCTTGGCTTCCTTACGATTAGAGCAATATCTGATTTCCTTTCCGTAAAGCTCACTGTAGGCTATAGCCGTTGCAACACTAAGAGGGATTCCCTTATATGCCGGACCAAATAATACATCAAAATCATCACCGTAATTATCATGTATAGCCTTTGCATAATACTCTCCAAGTTTTTTAAGCTGACTACCTGTCACATAAAGACCTGCGTTCATAAAAAAAGGTGACTTTCTTCCACTTTTTAAAGTAAATTCGCCAAATCTAATCACATCACTGTCTACCATAAATTGTATAAATTCCTGCTTGTAGTTTTCCATTTTATTGTTCTCCTTAAAATGTTATAAATATTTTTCATGATATATAATCTATCTTTTATAAGCCGGTTCATAGTTCATTTCCATAACTGCTTATTAAAAATTAAATCATATAATAGTCTATCATAACGACAGGCTTTTCGCAAGAAAAAGAGCTGCCACTCTTTAAAGTGACAGCTCACAATGTCATAATTATAATATAGTCAAATATTTAACTAATTATTTTGCTTATTCCAGGATTCCTTTTGACTTATAGTACTCCTCAAAAAGCTTGTTGGCAGCATCCTTAGTCTGACCTGTTATCTCAGGCATCTCCTTACCCCAGGTTTTGGTTGCCTGCTTAAAGCCCTTCTCCATAGCCTTCTGCATAGCCTGCATAGTCTTTGGATCATCTCCCGCAAGAGCACTTGCAAAATCAAACAATCTCTGTGAAGTCTGCTTTACGCCCCAGTAACCATCCTCTGAGATATCCTCCTGAGCCTGCTTCTTAGCAGCCTCAGTAACAGTTACCTTGCCATCTGCAAACATACGCCAGAACGCATCATCATTCATAGCCAGACCATAAGTCTTAGCCTGCTGACCAAGTGTCTTACTTACCAAATCAGTCAAACTCTGCTGTCTTTGCACCTGATCATTTTTAAGCTGCTCAACAAGTGCAGACCTGTCAGCCTGACTCATCTTATTGATAGAGTATGTAGCCTTTGAAGAAGCTTCGCCCTTATCATAAACTACACTCTTAGCTGCTTCATCTGCCTTTGAATCTACAGCCTCTGCTACCTTTGCAGCCGCAGTAACATCTTTATAATTAGTATAAATACTGCTTGTTGCATTTGAAACTGAACCAATAGCCATCCCGATTCCCTCCTTTTATATTTCTGTTTCGAACATCTTCGCAAAAGATGATGGTAAAGTACTTCCATTTTTAGTATAGGACTTAGCTGAGTTAGAAACTGCTTTGGATATAGCCTCTGACTTTTGAGCAAGTCTGTCTGCAAATGAATTAGTACCTGTAAATAAACTCTTTAAGGTACTGATATTTGCATTTTTAAGCTTATCCTCGTCAAGCTCAAGCTTATTTTCCTTACCAATGGTAATACCCACCTCTGAAAGCAGCTTACTGTTTGCTTTAACCGAAGATGTCATGTGCATGGCGTTTCTCAAGACTCCGGTAAGATTAGAATCTGCGGCATCTCCTATAGTGTCGTTATAATTATCAATAAATGATTTAACAGCACTTGTGATAGCCTTCCAGTCGTAATCCTCCTTCTCCTTGTTCTCGCCTGTGGTTTCATCCTTAGTGCTTATCTTTTTCATTGCATAAAGAGACTCTTTACCAAGAGCACTTAAAGATGAAAAAAGGGAATCAGCGCCCGTCTGTATAAGTCCAAGCTTTTTGTTTTCCGCCTTTGCCTCTGTCTCAGTCTTAACACTATCAGCCTTATAATACTTTCTGGCAAGCTTCTTATAGCTTCCATTCCTTATCGCAGCATAGTCGGACAAAATGGTTGAACCCGAAGACGCATTATTACCGCCCCAGATACTGTTCTGGTTTGAAGTTCCAAACAAACCTCCGAAACCACTGATGTTAGACATTTTTTACCTCCTTCCTTGATGGTAGAACCACATCCTTGTGAAATTAAAACAACGAGT
This sequence comes from uncultured Lachnospiraceae bacterium, assembly GCA_902762955.1. Taxonomy (GTDB): domain Bacteria; phylum Bacillota; class Clostridia; order Lachnospirales; family Lachnospiraceae; genus Coprococcus_C. The sequence continues at coordinate 2,084 of CACWQH010000018.1, read as the reverse complement.
TACATAACCACGGCACATACTTATAGCTATGGTTATTTTATTTATAACATAAACATATGATAAAGTCAACGTGAATTGGCAATATTTCACACCATTTTTACAGCATTTTACAACATTTCAAAAAAGCTGTCAGTCTGCATCTTATGGATACAGTTCTGACAGCTATAATTATTAATCCAATAATCTACTCATACTCCTTAAGCTAAATGCAACTGTTGAGGAATTATGTAAAAATGCACCGGTAGTCGGTGTTATAATTCCCGTCACTCCAAGAAGTATGAAGCTTGAGTTGAAGAAGACTATTTGTCTGTAGTTTTTACGGATACGTTCCATAAGTAAATCACTTAACTGTTTTAGTGTTGTAAGTCCGTATAACTCATCTGCACCTATAGTTATATCAGCTATTTCTCTTGCAATATCAGCGCCCTCACTTATGGCTATACCGACATCCGCTTCCGAAAGTGCCGGCGAATCGTTGATACCGTCACCTATCATTATAACCTTGTGTCCCTCTTCCTTTGCCTTTCTTATATATCCTGCCTTATCCTCCGGAAGAACCTCGGCATAATATTCATCCACACCGACTTCCTTTGCTATAGCTTTGGCTGTCCTCTCACTGTCTCCTGTCATCATAACAAGCTTCTCAAAGCCCATAGCATGCAGCTTATCAATAACCTCTTTAGCCTCATCTCTTAAAGGATCTTCAATACATATAACGCCTATAAGTTTCTTATCCATAGCAAGATAAAGCTGCGAGTATTCAGGCGGAATACTATCAAACAATTCCTTTTTACTCTCAGGAATTATACAGGCTTCGTCCTCAAATACAAAATGCCAGCTTCCTATGATTGTCTTTTTGTCACCTATGGTGGTTGCAATTCCGTGAGCCACTATGTACTCGACCTTAGAATGCATCTCGTCATGCACTATGCCCTTTTTCTTTGCATCCTCAACAACAGCATTAGCCATGGAATGCGGAAAATGTTCCTCCAGGCATGCTGCTATCTTTAAAATCTCATTTTCATCCCGCTCATCGTCAAAGCTTATTACTCTTGCAACCGTAGGCTTGGCTTTGGTAAGTGTTCCTGTCTTATCAAATATTATGGTATCAGCCTCAGCCATCGCCTCTAAAAATTTACCGCCCTTTACGGTAATCTTCCTTTGACCTGCCTCCCTTATGGCAGATAATACCGAAATCGGCATAGCAAGCTTTAATGCACAGGAATAGTCAACCATTAGCACAGACATGGCTTTTGTAACATTTCTCGTAAGAAGGTATGTTATAATTGTTCCTGCAAACGAATACGGAACCAGCTTGTCAGCCAGGTGTTCAGCCTTGCTTTCAAGACCTGATTTAAGTTTTTCAGACTCCTCAATCATCTTGACAATCTTGTCATATCTGCCCGAGCCTGATACTGCCTTAACCCTTACGGTAATCTCACCCTCTTCAATAACGGTTCCGGCATATACATAGCCGCCCTCTGACTTAGCAACCGGTACGGATTCACCTGTAAGGGACGCCTGATTGACCATAGCTTCGCCCTCTACAACCTCTCCATCAAATGGTATAACCTTACCCATACGTACAACAATCCTGTCATTTTCCTTAACCTGTGCGGTTGAAACCGACATTTCTCCTTCATCCGTTTTAAGCCATACTGTTCCTATGTTAAGAGACATGGTCTTGGCAAGATCATTTACAGATTTCTTATGTGTCCATTCCTCAAGAAGCTCTCCGACTCCCAACAGGAACATTACACTTCCGGCGGTCTTATAATCCTTTCTTAAAACAGATGCACCGATGGCAGCACCATCAAGCACAGGAACCTCCAGCTTTTTATTCCATAGGCATACAAGCCCTTCTTTGACATATTTTAAGGAATGAGCGATTGTAATTGCAGTCCTAAGCGGCATGGGAATTATACAATTTTTGATATATCGGAATGCTATTTTATCAAACAGCTTATCCTGATACTGTCTGTTAAGCTCCCTGCCCGAGGTCTGATATACGCTTTCCGGCACCTCAATCTTCTGCGGGTCAAGCGAAGCAAGCAGGGCGATAATCTCCTCCCTGCTTTTTTTTT
>CACWQH010000017.1 GCA_902762955.1 uncultured Lachnospiraceae bacterium | reverse complement strand
TCTTAGACAAATTCTTAGACAAATAGGGGTTTTTGAAAAACCCGATTTTTCAAAAACCCCCATTTTAAGCCAATCGATGCGACAGGATTCGAACCTGCGGTCTCGTCTCCCGACTCGGTCCTCGCTTAACGCTTGCCACCGGCAAGCAGCGACTCTGCGCCCGAACTATGCGTTCGCTCCTTACAAAAGCTCAATTTTCGATTCTGTTACCTTGATTAAGAAACGGGGTACAAACTGTACCCCGTTTCTTAATCGATGCGACAGGATTCGAACCTGCGACCTCTGCGTCCCGAACGCAGCGCTCTACCAAGCTGAGCCACGCATCGTAAAAAATTTTTTTAAAAACCGCCTTTGAATTTTATAATCCAAAGGCGGCAAATTGTTTGATTAGTCAACTACGTATGGCATAATTGCTACGTGTCTTGCTCTCTTAACTGCAACTGTTAAAGCTCTCTGATGCTTTGCACAGTTACCGGTAATTCTTCTAGGAAGAATCTTACCTCTCTCTGAAACATACTTTCTTAACTTGTTGACATCTTTATAATCTATTACAGCGTTCTTCTCTGCACAGAATACACAAACCTTTTTTCTTCTTCTGATAGGTCTTCTCTTCATAGGAGCATCTGCGCGATCGCCGCTCTTTTCTGTCTTATTATAAGCCATTTTATTTACCTCCATAATTAATCGTCAATCCCATAGATTGACCTAACACTTTTACTTGAATGGTAAATCGTTTTCTATTCCTTCAGGAATACTCATAAATCCTTCTGCGCTTGCATCAGCCGGTGCAGGTCTGTCAGCTGCCTGAGAATTTCCGCCACCGTTTGCATTTTTGCTTTCAGCAAATTCCTGTTCTTCTACAACTACCTCAGTTGTATATACTTTATTTCCGTCTTTATTAGTGTAGCTGCCTGTCTGGATTCTTCCGGATATAGCAATCTTAGTACCCTGTTTAAAGTACTTTTCTGCAAATTCACCGGCTTTTCCAAACGCAACACACTGAATAAAGTCTGCAGTCTGATCGTTGCCGGAATCTTTTCTGACAAAACGTCTGTCAACTGCCAATGTATATCTTGCTATAGCTAAAGGCTCTGCGCCCTGTGAATATCTCACTTCAGGATCACGAGTCAAACGACCCATCAATACTACTTTGTTCATAGGAATACCTCCTTTTATCAATCCTACTCTGCGTCTTTTCTAACACAAAGATATCTGATAACAGATTCCATAATACGAACATTTGCCTCAATCTGAGCCGGACTTTCTGCATTTGCGTCGAACTGGATAAAGTAATAATAGCCTTCCTTCATCTTCTGAATCTCGTAAGCTAATTTTTTCTTACCCCATTCTTCGACATCTGTAACAGTACCACCAGCCTTTTCGATAATAGCCTTAGCCTTATCAACAACCTGGGCTCTAGCGTCATCTTCAATCTTTGTACTTACTACTAACGCTAATTCATACTTGTTCATGTTATTGCACCTCCTTATGGTCTAATGGCCAACGGTCATCTCACCTGCCCCATGCAAAGCGATAGCCGTTAGCAAGGAATATATAAAAAATATATCACGGAGATATATAATATCATACGAATTTGAAAATTTCAAGAAAATTTTACTAATTTAATTAAGAAATTTTCCATATTAATTTTAAGAAATTTTCCATTTTAATTTTAAGAAATTTTTCATATTAATTATAGGAACTTTTCCATAATTAAATTTGAAAATACTCCGGAATAAAATTAACAAAAACTTCATTTTCCCTTTATTGACATTATCACAAAATATATATATCATTTTATTATCGTATTTTGCAACAATTGACCGTACAAAAACATTTTATGAAAGCGAGTTCTTACAAAAACATAAGCATTTTAAATGTCAGGAGAATAAAATTATGGATTTTAATTATCTTAGTACATATATCGAACAACTTCAGGAGGATTTTATAAGAAAAGGGCTTATGTCCGACGAATTTCTTGATTTTTTAAATGAAAATAAGCTCCCTATGGACCAGTTTTTTTCATATTACCGCTGCGCCATAATGGAGATAGAAACCAAATTCAATGTATTAAATGAACAGTTTTCACTTCGCTATGACAGAAATCCTATCGAAAGTATAAAGACAAGAATTAAGTCTATGGACAGTCTTATCCGTAAGGTACGTGATAAAAATATACCCCTTACCCTTGATGCTATTGAGGAAAATATTTACGATATAGCAGGAGTAAGGGTTGTTTGTTCATTTATAGATGATATCTATACTCTTGCGGAAAGTCTGCTTTCACAGGACGATATCAGGCTGATACGCCGTAAGGACTATATAAAGGAGCCTAAGCCGGGTGGATACAGAAGTCTTCATCTCATAGTTGAAGTACCTATCTTTCTTCAGGATGAAAAACGCTCGATGAAGGTTGAGGTTCAGCTTAGAACCATAGCCATGGACTTTTGGGCAAGCTTAGAGCACAAGCTCCGCTACAAGAAAAATATTCCCGAAGCGGAGCTTAATGCCATCTCCAAAGAGCTTATCGATTGTGCCACTCAAAGCTCAAGACTTGATGAGCGTATGATGGAGATACACAATCATATACTTTCATTGGAAGAAAAATAAGTATATTTATTTTTCGCCGTACCATGCGGTACCTTCATCACGCCAGCCTAATTTCTTCAGAAAATCTCTTTCTGTTTCATTGGTAGTGTAATGATGCGCACCTGCTTTTGCATTTGGATTATATAAGCGATATAAAGGCTTTCCATCCTTTGCTTCTGAATACCAGCCAATACCCTCATACTTCCATCCAACCTCTACAAGAAAATCTCTTTCGACCGCACTTACTGTATAATGATGATCTCCGGCATTCGGATTATACAATCTATATACAGGTATATCTGAAGTTTCAGGCGCATTCCATGCAATTCCCTCGTATCTCCAACCTAATTTTACAAGATTATTCTTTTCTGCCTCATTTGCTGTATAAAAATGCTCGCCTGAATTTGGGTTGTATAAACGGTGCATAGATATATATTTTACCGTTGGAGTTGTAGGCGTTGTAGGTGTAGTCGGCGTCGTTGGTGTAGTTGGTGTTATAGGTGTAGTTGGTGTTTCTTCTGTTCCATTTTCTGCATCAACATCAACCAACGCATATACAGAGAATCTATCCCCAAGGAATGTAATCGTACCATCGTTATTTATTACATAACCTATATTTAAACCTGCTATATCTCCAAATAAACTGCCAACCAAATCAAGATAATCAACCTTGCCCTTATGATATCTGGCTATACGATAATTTGAATTTTTATCTATTGGCTTTTTAGGCTTAATAGTCATTTGTACCGGAACAACGGTTTCTGTAATGCTTGTACTTCCCGAAACTCCTTCTACAGATGCATCAATCGTGAAATCCAAGAATTCCATATTTTCAGCATCCTTACCGGTTGCATCCAAAAGCGAATAAACTGCCGCCTTGGTGCCAGCATCGAGTGCACCATCTGTATCTATCTCATTTACAGTTACATCAACTGTCATTTTAGCTCCTGTCTCTATAGTATCCTTTTGCTCATAAGACAGCTCTGAAAGAGAATTTGGTTCCGGAACAACTGCAGTTACACCGGTTGCTGTACCTTTTACACCAAGTTCACTCTTAATTGCATATGTACGAAGATTATATGTTGCAGCTCCAAAAGGTCCACCATCTGAGGCAACTTGAGTGGCTGTAGGATATGAATCCGGTCCTGTAATCTCATCGGACGAACCCATTATTGTGGCTTCATATTGTTTTCCTCCTGTAAGAGACTCATCCGGATATCCTATAATCAGATTACCCATATCGCCTTCAAACTGCATATCGCAATAGAGGTTTACATGTAATCCGGGCATAATGTCACCACGCCTATATTCATTAGCTTGATAATGCGTATCTACCAAATAATCTTTATATCTATCTAAGAAATCATTATATATTTCCATGAACTCCTCATGTGCGTCTTCATTATCAAATTCTAATATAGGGTCAGCACTTCCAAAAGTAAAATAGCTGTCATTTATTTCTATACCATCTCTGTTGGTATAAGAGTTATTATGGCGCTCTGCACGATAGAACTCACCCTTCCATTCTATAAGACCATCTTCGCTATTTACAAGATCTTCAAATATAGCTTTCTGTTCAAGAGTAATCCTATTCCCCTCAAATTCAAGGAATCGTATCGGGTCATCTACTCCGATTTCAACATAATCACCCGCTGCACCCGACATTCCGGTTATCTCTCTATATATTCCTTCTTCATCCTCTTTTATATAATAAGCATAAGTCGCATTAGCAAAACTAATTCCATGAAGATTACCCGAAGATGCTATATACTGCGGGTCAAGCTTTTTATCTCCGTATTGGCTTGGTGATATTTCTATATATCCTGTATTTGTAACTTTTGTATCCTTATCTAACTTTATACTACCGCTTTCAAAATCAATTACGTATCCCGGCACCGTATCACCTATGGCTACCTCCGAAAGCTTATCAATAACCTCCTGAATAGTATCAGCATGTACAAAATATTGATTACCATCTATAAAATCATTATACACACCATATTTATACATATCCTCTGATATGTATCTGCCTGAGAATCCGCCCTGAGGAGCTCCGTCAAGCCACAAGCCTCCTTCTAATTGTTCTTCCGTATCGAAGTTGAAATCAATCCATTCTTCACTGTCCCAGCTATTTTCCTGCCTTTCTTCGTCCTCATACCAGTAATCGGTTTGTGTAAATTCTATAGCTATTGAGAACCATAATTGTCTGTTTTCGGCAATGGTTACCTTATAGCCGTTATCTGTTGGTTCAACTTTAACCATTTCATTCATATAATCTTCAGGCAAATCATCCTTTATAATTCTATATCCTGTTATGGTTCGGGTAGCGCCCCAGCCATCGCCTTCTTCATCATGGCTGTTGATATAATACGTTCTCTCAGCAGATTTATATACTACTCTTCTTCCTATTAAGGATTCTTCATTAACCTCTTCACTGCTGTAGGCTGCTATACCGGGCATATTGGCACTGATATTTATAACATAATCATCAGGGTTATCTTCAGTATTTCCTGTATCATATGTAAGCAAATAATTTCCTGCCTTAGGCAAATACAAACTAAACAAACCGGCTTCAGTTATTTCATTACCCTCTCCATCATCAAAAACGCATTCGGTAATTTCAAAGCCTTCAACAGGATTGCCCTCTTCGTCAGTTAAAGAGAATTTATCTATCTTATCAAGACCTATAGGAACTACGGTTGAATTTTCCTCAGCATCGGTTGTTTTAATACCCAGGCTTACATTCTCACCGTTTTTAATACTTATTCCTCCCATTTGCTTATGAAAGCTTCCGTCTTCTCCGCCAAATGTGAAGGTCTGCTGAGGAGCGTTCCATGCCCATCCTATTACAAGACTGTTTTCAGGTTCTTCCGCCTTTGCACTCACACCCATAAACAGCGACATAATCATCGCAAGCACAAGTGTTAAAGCAAAGCTCCTTTTAAAACTTTTCTTATTCACTTTTTCCAACCTCCTTGTATATTTTTAATCCATGCCTTATAAGAATTCCTCACAAATGAGTGCACTTTCCTTTTTAGCATATTACAGCTTAATGATACTATAAAAAAAATCAAAAAAGGTGTGCGTCACGCACACCTTTTGCCAATTCATTTTATATACATTAAAACCGGATAGAAGCAATATTTAATGATCATAGATAATTTGAAATTGCGGTTCACCGAGAAGTTTTATATATTTTTCAAAATTTTCCTTTTGCTCGTTGGTAGCATGAACCTCTTTCAGATTAGGCATCTTCCAAAGTGGTGTCAAATCACTCACTTTTGTACCCCACATATTAAAATAAGTTATATCGGTTCTGCCACTTAAGGCTGATATATCCGTAATATCCGAATAAAAAATATAAAGAGCATCTGTCTTATATATATTTTCCATACAGGATAAATCGTGCTGTCCCGGACTCCCTATTTTTAATTCATCAAAGGATATCCCTTCTATATAATTATATGCATCAGTATCTGCTGAAACTATATCAAGAAAATCCAATTTTTTCAGATTGGCAACAGGACTTCCGTCAAAGCTTCCTGCACCGTTTAGATCCAAGAACCTTAATTCACTGCAGCTGCCAAGTGATTCTATACTCTTTAGTCTATTGTTGTTAAAGCATACACGAACCAGATTATCCTTATCGGCAAGTGCCGAAATATCTTCTATGCGATTACACTGAAAATCCACATATTCAAGCTTATCCAGATTTTCAAGTGGCGAAATGTCCTGTATTTGCTCACCCACTATAATTATTTCCTCAAGATTGGGCATATTTTTAAGGTCCGACAGATCTGTCAAATCTCCTATTTTCCCATTATTTGAAAAATCTTCCTTTGCCGAATCAACCTCATAATAATTCGGATAGACCGTATCAACAATTATATATATACCGGTAACCTCTTTCAAATCATCATAGGTAATACCGCCGTACGGTTTATCTAATGATTCCCTTACAGCTTCTTCTATAAGAGGCTCCGAAAACTCATACGCCCACTTTTTCTTCAAAAAAGCCATAATACATGTGGCAAGTACACATATAACCACCACAGCAATAGATACGCTGATTGCAAATATCCTTGTATTTCTTCTTTTTCTACCTATCTCATCATAAGGTTCATACAGCTTTTTTAAATCGGAAATAAGCGCATCATCATTTTTATATCGTTTGTCCGGCAGAAATTCCGTACACTTCCTTGAAATCTTTTCCAGACCTTTATCCGCATTTTTAAGTGGCTCTGCCCTGCCTTTCAGCATCCACGCAAGAACGATACCATAGGAATAAATATCAGAGCGAATGTCCGTCTGCATAAAACCATACTGCTCAGGTGCAGCATATCCGGCAGTTCCGCCTATGGTGGTATCCATCTGCTCTCCCTGCTTATATATTCTGCTTATCTCAAAGTCAATGAAAGCAAAACTTCCATCATTTTTAACTATTATATTTTGTGGTTTGATATCTCTATGAATTATAGCCGGATTGAGTGAATGAAGCTCTCGCATAGCCTGTGCCAGCCTGATAGCCAGTTCAAGCTTACTTTTATAATCTAATTTTTGCGCACGCATATACTCATCAAGGGAATCTCCCTCAACGTACTCCCGCAACACTATGTAATAATTATCGTTTTTAAATTCTTCTATGAACCTTGGAATTTGTGAACTGTCTGTATCCTTTAAGATGTTAAATTCATTATTTTCATATAAAATATTGGTATTTGAAAAGCATTTTGCCACTACTTTTTTATGACTATCCTTATCTTCTGCAAGAAAGGCATATGATTTTTCAGTATAATTAAAGCACTCAATTATTGTATATTTATTTAAAAAATCTTCTGGAAGTGTCCTTTCAAATTCAAGGTCAAAGTTTTCTAAAAATCTTTCCTTATCTTCCACCGCTGCTTACCCCATTACCAAAAAAGCTATGTACCAAGCATAGGCAACTCATTATCGCAAAGTAAATCCTGTGTTTCCAAAACATTCATTTCATGAGATATTGCATATATAATTATTGCATCTCTTTTTATCTTTGGATAAAGCACGCTTTTGCCTGCAACATTAAGCATTCTCTGTGTTTCTTCAAGTGAGAGTCCAAAACCGAATGCAATCTGTAAAAGCTTATCCCTTGAAGGTGTCCTTGTACCATTAAATATCTGATGACCATAGGTTCTTTCTATCTGCGCTTTATTTATAACTCTTTCAGGAACTGTATTTCTTTCTTCACAGAGCTTCATAAGGTATTCCGCTATGGTACAATCATAAAAATCTGTCTCATGCTTATCCAAAACGGTATTTATATTCTTTCCATTAGTAAGCTTATTTAACAATGAGTTTGTCGAAACACCCATAAATTAACTCCTTTGTAAAAAAATGTTATAAAAGTTCATAATATTATATATCATTTTTTTATCTAAAAGGTGTGCGTTATGCACACGTTAATTATATCATATTTTTTGTCATAATAAAAATCCCTCTCTTTCGATATATTTTTATAATAATACATCGAAAGAAAGGGATTTTGGTGTACTCTGTGTACTCAAATTTATGTTCTTAAATTACTATTTACAGTCCTTTCTCTTTAAGCCTCTCCACCAGCTTCACATAGAACTCTCTGACATCAAACCCATCGATATTCTCGCGGTTTAGATCTATCATATCGCCATGGGATATACCTCTTTTATATTTATTCTCAAGAAAGGTGTAATCCTCTCCCCATTGGAATGAATCTTCTCCTACAAGGCCGTCATTTCTGCCATCAAAATGCTTAACCAGGTGATAGCTCATATTAAGCGGAAATGCACCGCTTGCCGCTTCCTTCATTACAGAGCCTATACTCTGCGTATATATTCCGGCATTCTTATAATCATAGTTTTCAGTCAGCTTGGTTATTTCATTGCATCCCGATGCTGTAAGGTCGGTAACCGCCGCGATAAAGTCCGGATTATCATCTCCGAGTTTTTTCAGTGTGCTGTTATAAACAGAAGCTACCTTGTTCTTTAATCCCTGTGGTGCCTTACCCATCAGATAATCTGCAAATTCACATCCCCTGTGCGGGGTATTTATCGTGGTGATGGATGCAACGCATGGTGCAATATCTGTAGTTACCACTGCGGTTTTTATATCAAGTCCACCTTTAGAGTGTGCTATAACATTTACCTTTTCACAGCCTGTCTCTTCTACTATCTGTCTTATCCTTGCCGCGAGTTCCTTTGCACTATCCGTAACCGCTGCTGCAGACTGATGCTCTCCGTAATATATCGTCGCTCCATTTTGGGAAAGCTCCTTCGGTATTCTGCCCCAATAATTAAGATACTTGGAATCCCTGAAAAAGACTCCATGCACCATAAGTATAGGATATTTTGTCTTGCATATCTGCTGATCACGCCTTTTCTTATTAAGCTTTAATTTCTTTTTCTCAAATCTTGCTTCTTTACCCGTAATCCTGATTATTGCCGAAAGCGCGATAAGATGAGCGATAGGAATCATGCCACATACAATTCCGATTATCCTCATCTTTATACCGAGCTGCACAGAGGTAAGATAGACCATTATGATTCCTATCCAGAATATAATAAACTCAATTAAAACAATAAGCAGTATCAAACCCCAATTCTGCTTGAAAACCTGCTTTATCCCATCCTGCGCAATCATCACTATAAGTCCAACACCTATAACAAAAACCGATATAATAAATACAAGCAACAGCTTGTTGCCAATCCCAAGTATATTCAGTCTTTTCAGTGTTTGATTTTTCTCTTTTCGTTTGTCGTTCATAAAAACAACTCCTCGTATATTCACTTCTTATTTTATTTCTTATTTTCTCTTATGCTCTTTTTTACTATTTTTTCTGTTAATTTTAAACTTTCTAAATATGCTCTTTCAACAGGTGATATGACATTTTCCTGATATTTTCTGTACTCATCATTTGCTTTTTTCATCGCCTCCTCATGACTGACCTTACCTGCATCATTAAGCAATTTTCTATTTCCTGATGTAAGAACAGCATCTAACTGATTTACATAATCGCTCATATACATAGGTTTATGTTCAATAGCATTTATTTCTGCCAAATCAAAATAACCCGACACTAAATTATTTAATATCTTAAGTTCACCCTCTTTAAGATAATTTTTTGCAATACCTATGTCTTTTACAGAAGGTAACTCTCCCGAAAATGTAGTAAGCCCCATAAACGGCTTCTCTGCATCAGCACGTTCATAAATTACCTCTGCAGCTGTATGACCATGTGCTGCATAATGAAGCTTATTCTGGACAATCTTAAAAAACCTGATTGATTCTTCACTTTTAGGGTTAAAATCCACACTGGTAGCATATAAATCAAGCACTTGACGATACATCACTTTTTCAGACGAACGAATATCCCTTATACGGCCGAGAAGTTCTTTCCAATAATTTCCTCCCCCATTACCTTTGAGGCGTTCATCGTCCATTGCAAAGCCTTTTATTATGTATTCTTTTAAAACCGTATTTGCCCATATCCTAAATTGTGTACCACGAATGGATTTCACACGATAACCGACAGATATTATTACATCTAAATTATAAAAATCTACATTATATGTTTTTCCATCAGTGGCAGTTGTTGCAAAATTTGCAACAACTGAATTTTGCACCAGTTCTCCTTCAGAAAAAATATTTTTTATATGCCTTGAGATTGTTGACTTATCTCTCTGAAACAACTCTGACATCTGTTCAAGAGAAAGCCATACTGTTTCATCTTGCATACTTACACTAATTTTAGTCAAACCATCTTCTGTCTGATAGATAATTACCTCTCCTCTATTCTGTTCTTCCATAATCATCCTCCTATTTACAACTTTTTTTCAAAGCATCATAATAAGACTTATACCTATAGGCAGTTCGGACACTTATATTATTAATTTTTGCATTTTCAACAATCGTCATTCCCTTTTCATGAAGAACTGCAAAATCATTATACGAAGCCATCCACTTATCATTATGCTTCTTTCTGCCACTCATTTTGCGATTTTTTAACTCCTCAATCTCTACTTTAAGCTGTTTATTTTCCTCTTCTAATTCTTTTATCCTAAGAATAGCTTCATCATAAGTTTTTATTTTCATAACACCCACTCCTCCTTTTAAATTTGTATACAATCCAAATGACATATTGATTATGTCACATATATTACAGTAGTACAAATTTATTGTCAATACCATTTTGTCATTTTGTTGAATTATTTTGCTTTTCACTGTTTTCAGTTTAAAAAAAACAAAAATGCTCCGCATTTTTGCGAAGCATTTACTATAAATCATTTATTCCTAATTTCTCCTGCTGCTGTTTACAATCATAATAAGTCTTAACAACTGAAGTATAGTCGAGAACAGTGCTGCCACATAAGTAAGTGCCGCGGCCATAAGAACCTTTTTAGAACCTGAAAGCTCTTCACCGGCAAGCATGTTGCTTTGATCAAGTATCTTGATTGCCCTGTGGGATGCATCAAACTCAACAGGAAGTGTAATAAGCTGGAAAAATACAACTGCTACGAACATCCATACACCAACCTGGGCGAGTCCGAAAGAACCCATAGCAAGCCCTGCTATAAGGATAGGCCATGAAAGCTTTGAACCGATATTGGCAATCGGAACTGAAAGTGATCTTAATTTAAGTGGTCCGTATCCTACCTGGTGCTGTATAGCATGTCCACATTCATGTGCTGCAACACCGATTGCTGCAACTGAAGTCTGGTTATATACACTGTCGGAAAGTCTTAAAACCTTTTCACTCGGCGAGTAATGGTCTGTTAGATTACCGCTTATTCGTTCAATACGCACATCATATATGCCTGCACCATGAAGTATCGTCTCTGCTGCCTGCTGGGAAGTAATCCCACGACTGTTTCTTACTGTGCTGTACTTTTTAAATCTTGCATTGACATTCCAAGATGCAATCATACTTATGACCGCACCAATGATTACCAAAATATACGTAAAATCCATATACATTTTTGTTCACCTCATACTGTTATAATATTGATTTAAGGTATATTGTACAGTATTTAACCAAATCTTTCAATTTAAAAATCTCCTTTTGCATTATTAATGCACCTTCTCACCGAACTACTCCTGCTGGGTTAATTCGTCATAATATTTTACAAGATCCTTTCGATTATCCTTGGTGTATGAAATTGCGGTACGAGGATGCTGGTTAAGTATACCTGTCAAAAGGTACTGCATATCATATCCCCATACTACCCCGGATTCGCGAAGAGGTATCATATATTTTTCGATGAATTTTATAACGGGATAGATAGAATACTTAGGATTTTTAAGACATCCTATAAGATTTTCTATCGAGCAGTTACCTGCTCCACGTCCCATTCCGTTATAGGTTCCATCCAAAAAGTCTACACCGTCTCCACAGGCTTCAAGCGTGTTGGCAAATGCAAGCTGCTGATTGTTATGTGCATGCATTCCTATCTGCTTATTGTATTTCTCACCGTATTCCAGATATAAATCTGCAATACGTGCTATCTGCTCCGGATATAGAGATCCAAAGCTATCTACAATGTATATTATATCTACAGGTGAATTCCCAAGCATCTCAAGTGCTACCTTTACGTCAGACTCCTGAGCGGTTGAAATAGCCATAATGTTGCAGCTTACCTCATAGCCCTTCTTTTTAGCATCCTCAATCATATCGATTGCACCCGGCATCTGATGTACATATGTAGCTACACGAACCAGATCTACAGGGCTGTTGGCTCTGTCTTTTATATCTGTCTTGTAGTCACATCTACCTACATCCGCCATTACTGCAAGCTTTATCCTTTTTTCGCTGTTTTCTCCTATTACGCGAAGAATATCCTCATCATCACAGAACTTCCAGGTTCCGAATTCATCTGTTGAAAATATCTCTTTAGACGCCTTATAGCCAAGCTCCATATAGTCAACACCTGCTTTTATATTGGTCTCATAAAGTGCCTTTACAAATTCATCCGTAAAATAAAAATTATTAACAAGTCCGCCATCACGAAGTGTTGCATCAAGAACACGAATGCTCTCCCTTACGCCCATAAATTCCGATAACTTTTTTTCTTTCATATTATTAACCTTTCATATTCGATTTATTTCACTTTAAATTGATAAAGTCTACAAGAGATAAAATAACATTAATCTGATTTAATTGCAAGCAATAATAACTCTAATATCAATAATAGCGATAACAGTTTTTCGCTGTTATCGCTATCAAATATCTTGCCAATAATTATATTATAACTATTTTCTATAACCGTTTCTTATTAAACACAATTATTCCCGTCACAAAAAATACCACGCTTACAATCAATGTAACTATAACCGCTACAGTATAATCCGAAGTCTTGGAGGCTCCTGTTGTAAGGCTGTATCCTGTAGTCAGCATAGTTTCCATATATTTATCAACCTTCGGTATCATACTGATAAGATATATTGCAAAGACCACTCCGCCTGTTCCAAGCAGCACGCCGCTTCCGTTTTGTGCAAGTGTCGAAGAAAGCACCATAATCATTATGACCCATATGCCAAAAAACCACCAGCAAAACGAAGAAAAAAGCAGATTATCAGCTATCGAATTATCCCAGTAAAAATCATTATATACATAGGTTATTCCAAAACACATCCAAAAGCATACAGTCCAAAGCAAAACCAAAACAACGGTTTTAGCAATAACCACATTGTGCCTTTTTAGTCCCTTTGTTAGTGATAAGACCAAGGTTCCGGATTGATATTCCTTCGTAAATATACTGCTTTCCAGCAGTACAAATGCTATAAGTCCCATAGGAATATTTTTGAAAAACTGCTCCCAGGACATAAGGGCATCAACTGTTATTTTTCCTACCTGTATGCCACTTTCAGCCAGACTATCCGACATTTTTTCAAAAAGCCACGGGGTAAGCTTGGCTATCGCAGGATTCATTATTCCAAATATTATAAATATTATTCCGAGAACCAGCACCTTATTGCTGCGAAGCTGATCCATTATTTCTTTTTTGGTAAATGCATATAGAGATTTCATCAGCCAACCACCTCCAAAAACAGATTTTCAAGAGAAGGTTCAAGCCTCTCAACCTTTATAACCGGAAGCTTTTTTTCCGATATATAGCCAAGTACCTTATACAAACTGACATCAGTTTCCTTAAATGTAAGCACCTTACCGGACATATTGTCTGCTCTCTTAAGTCCTGCAAATTCCTTAAGCAGTACTTTAATTGCTTCGTCATTTTCTGCTTCAATTATATATTCATCCGAACGGTATTTGCCTTTTATAGCATCAAGCTTTCCTGAAAGCTTGATGTTTCCACCGTCCAAAAATGCAATATCAGTACATATACGTTCTACATCTGCGAGTATATGCGTGGAAAAAAGCACAGTAGTTCTGTCCCTTACCGAAAGAAGTATATCAAGTATTTCCTTTCTTCCCAAAGGATCAAGCGCAGAGGTCGGTTCATCACAGATTAAAAGCTTCGGCTCACCCAAAAGTGCCTGTGCTATACCAAGCCTTTGCTTCATACCTCTTGAATAACCCTTTATGCGGTGCTTTTCCTTATCAAGTCCGACAGCACTTAAGAGCTCGTCACTTCTTTCTTTTATAGTCTTCTTATCAAGACCTGTTATCTCGCCACAGAAGTTAAGGTATTCTCTCGCATTCATAAACGAATAAAATTCAGGTACATCAGGAAGATAGCCTATATATTTATTGGTTTTTGTCTGACCGTAAACAACAGTTTCGTCAGCAACCTGTATCTTTCCCTCATCTGCTTTGATAAGTCCGAGGATATGCTTCATAGTTGTTGTCTTACCGGCTCCGTTTTTTCCGATAAAGCCAAATATACTATGCTCCGGTACCTTAAGCGTAACACCCTTAAGTACCTCCTTATCGCCAAACCTTTTATGAAGATTTTCAATACTTAAAACTTCCAAATCATTCGTCCTCCTTACCAAGAACAAAATAAAGTATAGGTCCTATAAATTCCATGCCTATTATCGTAACAAGCACCCAAAGCAGACGGCTTCCTCTTTTATAATTCTCATGAGTAAAGATATGATGCAGTGTTACAACAAGTAAAATTATCTCAACAATTGCAAGCGGTATTATAAACGGTAAATATTCTCTTATTTTATCCATATATTTTCTCCTCCATTCCATAGGTTTCAACACAGTAACCCTTATGTCCGCAGCAGCTGCAGGTAAGCTTTCTAAGCCTTGGCGTATGTGATGCAAAAAAGCCTTCGACATGTTTTGCCTTAAATACATTATGACATTCCGGACATATGTAGGCCACCTTATCAAAATAATACTTACTGAACCAAAATGCTCCGACCATTACTACAGGCACAAATACCAAAAACGGTATCCAGATTCCCTTTACAATCCAAAGTGCAATCAGCCCCACCTCAACCAAATCAAGAGGTATGCCTACGACCATCATCATTTTGTGCAGCTTACGGAGCTTCTTTCTGTTCTCCATAATGTATGCTATGTCACTGATGGATTCAACCGAATAATTATCAATCCCCTTAAGCTCCTTTTTTATCTGTTCAACCTTGTCGAGCATTTCCTGTTTTTCCGAAAGCTCATCACGTAATACCTTTTCCTGTTCTTCAAGCAAAACAGATATTACATTTTCAGTATTATCCTCCCCAAGAAGTTCACCTATTCCTTTAATCGGAATTCCGACATCACGAAGAAAGCAGATAATCTTAAGCCTTTTTAAATCCTCCTCCGAATACAGTCTTCTTTTCCCCTCACTTAATTCACTCGGAACAAGTATCCCTCTTGAATCATAATACTGAACGGTTCTTACAGTAACATTACAGAGCTTAGCCATCTCTCCGGTTGTATATTTTGACACAGCGATTCACCTCCTATGAGTCGGATATTACAATATTACGCAACGTAACAAGCAAGTCTTTTTTGAAAAAAAATAATTTTTTTTGAAATTTTGTTTTTTACAATCAGAAAAGTTGTCACAACAATCGACACACGATTATTATGGCAACTTATTACTTAACCAAAGCCTTAAATAGCAAAAAATTCATTAACCCATATTATTTTGTCTCGGATTCAATAAAATTGATTACAAGTTCTCTTTCTCCTATGGACTCGGAAAGGATTCCTTCTATAACCTCTACCGTCTGTTCATCTGCCTTTTGGGTAAGCTCATAAACCTGTGTCTTACCTGCTACATCCTCCTCCGCAGCCGATATAGCTTCCTTTACATCATACTTATCACTCCAGTTAAACAGTGAATGCATCTCATCATAAAACTCTATGGAATCATTGTAAACCTGTATGGACAGTATCTTAGCATGCGGTATATTGACAATAACCTTATCCTTGGTTACCTCAATCTCCATCTCTGCCAAATCCACTCCGGCCTTTACACTTGCACTGTAAATCATATTAAATCCGGTCTGTGTGATAAACGGAATCTTACCCTCCGAATATACTATTAGTCCGGTATATTCCAATTCCGCCGTAGCAAGCTCACTTATATTTTCAAGCTTTGCACTGACAAAGGCTGTATCGATATCAGCCTTCTTTGGTGAATGAAGCTTAGCGGAAATGTTATAGGTAATAATTACCGCTATTACAAGTACGAGCAGCATCCATGCTTTGTTGACGGTATTTTTCATTTTCTCCGAGCTGTCATTTTTTTTGAATTTTTTTTCAAGCTCTTCTATTAACTCTTTTTTGTCTTTATCAGTCATACATTATTTCTCCCGATTTTAAATATAATTATATCTTTCTTACTATAAATCAAACGATTTATCTATACTGTTTAAACATACTTTAATTATTATAACACATGGCATAAGCTATGGTAAACATAAATAAAAGCTATGGCAACATTTTCATCAATGTCTGCCACAGCTTTCATATTTTATTAACTGATAATCAGTTTTCTAATAGCTTATCGTTCCCGTTACCGGTTCGTTGTACAAAGGAGAACCTGTTTCCACAAGCTGATATCTGTTTCCGTAATAGCTGTCACTCCAGCCATTTTGGGCATAATATATTTCTCCTGTTTCAGTATCATATATACGCTCTCTTCCAAGAGTAGCATCACTGTACTGCTGTGATTGTATATCATAGGAATTATTTCTTGCTTCCCACGAAGACATAATCATATCACTCATTACATTTGCCTGATAACTTAAGTAATTTGCTGTAGACTGTATCTGTCTTTGCATTGCAGCTCTGTCATCCCAATACTGATCGGAAAATGTAAGTGATGCAAACATCTGCCCAAGTACACCCTCCCAATTGGTATACTCCTCTTCCGGTGCGGTCATAATAACTGTTCCATCAGCAAGGTCCATAGATCCATCCGCAAGTACCGGATTAACAGATACCGGTGCATCAACAACTCCGGATGTAAATACACCTTCGACATTAACACCACCCATAACACATGTTGCCTGAAGTATGTCTCCGCCCCATCCGTTATCTCCAAGATTGTCTATCACATTAAAATCTGTATATCCAAAATAATCTCCACTGTTTTCAAACAGGGATTGTACCGATGCAGTAGGGCTAAAATACCAATATTCTCCATAATCTATACCAAATATATTAATGGTATATTGCCTCCACCACTGCCATTCATCATATGAAGGATATGACGTAACAGCAGTACAAAAATAAAATCTTCTTCCCGGTGAATCAGGATCATATGCAATAAGTTCATAACCGATAACATCTATATTTTTTACCGATACCTCCCAGCCTGCCGGAACATCTAAGGTCATATAGCCTTCAGGTGTAGTATAACTTACCCAATTAATAGATGCATTTTCAGTAGGCGTAACTTTAACATCTGCATCAGCATTTTTTGTATCTTCTGTGGTACTTTCCGTGTCCGCTTCTGTCGTAGGTACCCCTGTTATAAGCTGTCCCCCTTCTGTAGTATCTAAAGGATTGTTTTCAGTGTTGCTTGAGGTGCCCTCTTCTATTTTTTTGCTTTCTCCACAGCCTGCCATGGCTAAAGACATACTCACCGCAAGCAAAATTCCGATAATTCTTTTTTTCATATATAAAAAGCCTCCAATCTTAAGTATTATTATTAACCAGAAAGTAAATCAAGTATAACATTTTTAGCAATAAAGAAAAACTGTTTTACCATATCTGTCATTGACATTTTTGGCAAAACAGTAAATCTTATAAAAATGTTTTATTACCTTTTTCATTATTTCTGAACATCAGGCAACTTTGTAAAAAATTTATTTAGTTCAATTATAGGAATCGGACGGGAATATTTATATCCCTGCAGATAGGATGCAGACATATTTATACATCTCTTCTCGTCACCGTCATTTTCTATACCCTCATAAAGTACGGAGTAATTAAGCTCGGAAAACATACCTGCAAGGCTCTTAACCATTTTCTCCGAACGTTCATCCGAATCGCTGGCAAGTACAAGCGATCTGTCAAACTTGATAATATCAAACGGAAGCTCCATGATACGCTCCATATTGGAATATCCTGTTCCGAAATCATCGAGGTAAAGCTTGATTCCTCTGTCCTTAAGCTCTTCAATTTTATTTTTCATCAAGAGGAAATCGCTGTCATTTCTTGACTCTGTAATCTCAACAGCAATCTTTTCATTTGGAATACTGCTTTCTTCGATTATCTTATCTATATCACTTGTAAATTCTTCATCACGCAGCTCCATAACGGATACATTTACCGAGATACGATTTACATCATATCCCTCATCCATAAGATATTTAATCTCATCACAGGTCTTCTTAAGTATAATCTCTGTAAGCACATGGATGAAGCCATGCTCCTCGGCTATCGGTATAAACTGATCCGGAAAAACCATACCTATATCCGGAAGCTTAAGTCTCATAAGCGCCTCAGCCGTGTCATAACGACCGGTTTCTATATTAAATACCGGCTGGCAATAGGCCAGAACCCTGGTATCATTTAAATCATGCTTTTTATAAATATCCGTTAGCTCTTCAAGTATGTATTCATATTTGTTAAATTCATCCACATCATCTATACCGACGATATATACGGAATTAAGCTCCATCTTTCTATGAATATTGGATATAAAGCTTACATATTCATTTTTCCTGCTTATTTCTTCAATTGATTCACCAATTATAACCTTATAATCCATCTGAAATTTATCATACTCTATATGGAACTGGTTAAGTATTTTATTTAAGCGGTTTTCATGGTCAGGGTTTAGATTTTTTGGTGCAACCAGAATTACATGTCCGTTACTGATCTGAAAAAGAACCGCCATTTTAAAGAACTCACTGGCAAATCTTCGGATTGTACTCTGTAAAGCCGCAGGCAGTACCTTACCTTCAGCATCATAATCCGGCAGATAAAGACTCATAAAAAGGAAATCCTTTTTCTTATTATAGTTATACTTTATAAGATCCTGCATTGCCATCACATTTACAGCTCCGCTTTCTATGTCATACGAGGTCGAATGAATCAGATAAAACATACCGATTACAGGAAATAAAAATGTGGCTACCGTAAACGAAGACTGTCCATGTCTGCCCTGTGCAAAAAGGACTAAAAAGGATACAAACATAGTTCCGTAAAAACCGTTCATTATCTTTTTATATATTCTGTCCCTGTATGCAATCATCAGATATGAGATTTCAACCACAAAGGCTATATAGCCAAACATAAAGATATTGATACCTGATACGGAAGTTCCATTTTTATTCAATCTGAAGCCTGTGCCCATTACCGTCGTAACAATATCTGTTATAATAACGGTAAGATAAATCAATGATGCAATTATCATAATAGGAACTTTTCTATGGGTTTCCAGATGTTGAAGCTCAACGATATAAACAATAAAAAGGAGTAAAATCGAAAACAGAACCGCATGATAAATAACCCTTACAACATACACAGCTGTATAATTACCATCATCGACATTGGTATATAAAACATGGTGAATCATATCACACATAGAAGCGGCAACAAGATAAAATATCATATTAAGAAAAAGATTGAAATTTTTTGTCTTATTGACATAGGAGGTGGCAACCAAAATAATCATAACCATAGATATGGCTATGACTATGATATCTCCGACAGGAGAATAATTGTCAAAATATAACTGTTGTCCCATCCTGCTTCCTCCATGAATCCTTATCCTTTCAGTATCTGATTTCAAAAAAATAAATTTGAAATCAAAGTGCCATTCCTTTGGCATTTAGTCTAATATATTATAACTGAAAAGCGGGAACTAATCAAACATTTTATGTAAATCTAATCATCTTTTTTATTTATAACTTTGTGCTATTATTTGCTCTTTGATAAAAGCCATGCCATTATGTGAACAGCCTGCTGAAACTCCCCTTTTTCTATCATGGCTTCTATCTCCTCGGCAGTGTATTTTCTTACATTCAAGAATTCCGTATCATCCAGATTCTGTCCAGAAACCTTGCGACAGTTTTTCGCCTCAAAAACGTAGGCATAGTTATCTGCTATGGTTGCATTGGACGGAACTGTTATAAGGTGTCTCCATTCATCGGATACATAGCCGGTTTCCTCTTGCAGTTCTCTCTTTGCGGCCTCAAGCGCATCCTCTGCTATCGCCTTATCATTTGCTCCGTATTCCTTGCCGTCAGTACGCTCTATGCCACCGGCCGAAAACTCGGTAGTGACCTGTTTTATACCATAGCGAAATTGTCTGACACAGATATATTTACCCTCCTCATCAGAGGCTACTATTACCACGTAATTTCGTCTGCTGTAAGTATAATACGGTTCAAATTCCGTACCATCCGGAAACCGAAAGGCCGAACGCCTGAAATCAATCCACTCATCCTTTATGATATGTTCGGTTTTTATCTCTTCCCATATAAGATTTTCATCTTCTGTTTTATTAATATCCTTACTCATATTTTAACCTAAAAAGCGCTCCAAATATTTATAACATTTTATATTTAACTATACCATGTTTTATATAGGTTTATCAATGTATTTTTGGCATTTCTTCAAACACCGTCAAGATATCTCCGTCTATGCAAATGGCTCTTTCTTTAATTACCTCCGGCGCGAAAGCCTCTCCGTAATTGATGCAGGCATAAACCGCGTTTGGATTTGCGGCTGTCATCTGCCAGAACGGATACTTGATTATAACCGGTGTATTGGCTCCGACTCCAAGTTCAAGATATAACACATGCATATCCTCGTGTCTTCTCAAAAAATCCGAATAACGGGATGAAGCAAGCTTCCAGCCCTCGTCCTCCACAAATGTATCATCTGCACGAAGATTCATGGTCACATCACTTCCGTCATCAGGACATTTAGGTATAAGCTCTGTTGGGATTCTCATAGACAGCTTTCCATCCTCAGGTACTTGGAACACACCATTTTCATCCTTTACAAAGCCCTGTGACTCCATCGCCTTCATAACCCATTCTTCATTATCATAGGTTTTTTTGAGCTTGGAATTAACACTCTGGAAAAGACCATAGTCTCCCTGTGTATAGAATAATCTCTTCTTATCAAAGCCTGCTCTCTGGAACTGATGGTCAACATTAGTAGTTATGACAAAATAATCCTTCTTTGGTGCAGCCACCGGTTCATCTTTTTTTTCGATAACCGAATCAGCAGCCACCCTTCCATCAACCAAATCATAAATCATATCATAAACCGGCTTCGGTGCATCTATATATCTGTTAAAATAAATGTGTCTTGACCACCACGCCCAAAGCGTCTCATCATCAGGGAACGGATAAAATCCTCCCGAATACATATCGCGTATGCCAAACCTCTTGGCAAAGTCAAAAAAACACTTTTCAAAACGCTCTCCGCTATAGGTAAATCCCGCAGAAGTGGAAAGCCCTGCTCCCGCACCGATTATAATCGCATCTGCCGTTTCTATCTCCTTTTTTAATCTCTTTATATTATCCTCACGTGAACCTGTCTCACTTATTATCCTGTAGTTCATAGCATCAAGTCCTTTCTGTATTGTATCCCTATATCCATCTCTTTTTTTATTTAAGTAATCCTTCGTAATAGAATTTGTCTTCGTCTTTAAAAACATTAAATATCACCCTTTCCATACTGCCCTCATGCTCTGACAGCCATTTTGTCACCGTATCAACTGCAATTTCTGCCGCACGCTCATTCGGAAAATGAAATACGCCTGTTGAGATACAACAAAATGCTACACTTTTTAATCCATTTTCAATGCACATATCAAGCGTATTCTTATAGCAGTCCGATAAATCCTTCTCAAGCTCCTTTGTAAGTCTTCCCATCACTATCGGTCCAACTATATGAATAACCTTTTTTGCCGGAAGATTATAACCGTCCGTAAGCATCGGAACAGCAGTCGGCTGTTCATATTCCATACCATACTTTAATCTTAAATTATTCATCTTTTCATTGCACTCTGCTCTCATCTGAATTCCGCCAAATGTATGTATGCAGTTATCTATACAGGTGTGGCAAGGTTGAAAACAGCCAAGCATCTGACTGTTCGCAGCATTAACAATCGCATCCACTGATAGCCTTGTTATATCTCCCTGCCATATCGAAATCATATCCGCATAATTTTTATCGCTTCCGTACTCTTCCGAAACGGTCTTTATATCTTTAATTTCGACTATACCTTTTTCAATGATAGCTTCCTTAAGATACTCGTCCTGTATTGCAAGTGTCTCATCGTCCATCTTCCTCGGCATGCGTATATTCATAAGTGATCGCAAAATCCTCTTTTTTTCATTTATATTGTCCGAAACCCTTAAGTTCCTATACTCGCCTGAATCTTCCTTGAACTTATCTACAAGGTAATTTAGTCTTTCTTCCTGAGTCTTAAGTTTTGTCATATTATCATCTCCCATCACAAATTGGTATTTGAAAACCATATTTTTTACCTAAACTATTATTTCTATTTCATCTATATATGAAGTATAACAAACAGATTATTTTGAAACAAGTACGCACTTTTTTATTAGATAGTTACTTTTAGGTAATTATAATTAGCAATTGACAAAAGAAATAAAGTGCTTTACAATATATTTAACAAGCTAGTCGGGAAGGTGAGTGCGATTCACCTGCTCCGGCGAAAAATCAATTGACTATAAGAATAGCCGTCCTAATCTTTCCAGGTGTCAGGACGGCTATTCTTATTTTCTCTATGTAATCTGATTATATCAACTGCAAGCTTAATAACTGCAACAACAAAAAACTGCGGATATGCTTTTCATAACATATCCGCAGTTTAAATCATAATTGACATGTTAGCTTTAACTAACTATAATGTTATTATGTTATATTGTTAGATAAAAGGGAGAACCGCAATGAGTGATAAAATCAGTATAAAAAAAGATACAGTAATGGAGACATTGGTGCTTCCACTTTATGGCAGGGCATATTGTTCTAAATATTATCCGGATGTATTCCCTGACAAGGAAGCAGAAGCTTTGATAGACAAGATCGACTATGATTTTGAGCATCTTAATACCAATAAAATGACGACTCTGGTGTGGGCGATACGAAAGAGATTTCTTTGTGATCGGGCAAAGGAATATCTTAAAAAGAAGCCTTATGCTACTATCGTAAATCTTGGATGTGGTGCAGACAACAGCTTTCCGGAGGTGGATAACGGAAAATGCAGATGGATCAATCTGGATTTGCCGGATATAATTGAAGCAAGAAAAAGACTTTTTACTTTGCGTGACCGCGAGAAAAATGTTCCGTGCAGTGCATTTGATACGGCGTGGTTTGACGAGGTTGAAACAGCACCGGAGGATGGCCTTTTTATAATAAGCGGCGGTGTTTTGATGTACTTTGATGACAATACGGTAAAGGGTCTTTTTACAGCTCTTGCAGAAAGATTTCCGGGTGGCGGAATATGCTTTGATGCGGAAAATCAGGCAGGCACGGATAAATCCAATAAGGTTCTTGAAAAAAGCGGTAATACAAATCTTTGCCTGCTCGTTGTGGATGATGCAGAGACAAAATTCAGACCGTGGTCAAAAAATTTCGGTAAAATCGTATCCTTTGACAGACTGCCTGAATATGTAAGTAAAGCAAAGTCGGTTCCGTTTATTACCCGTAAGATAGTTGGTATGGGTATGAAAATGGGATATGTAAAAATAGTAGAGATAATGTTTAAATAACTATAACTGAAGAAAGTACTGGCCGGTTGCATAGGATACCTGATCTGCATCATGTATCTTGTCCTGTGGCAGGCTTGTACCGATTAAAAATGGTGAGGTTTTGATATGGTTTTTCATATTCTGCCTTACCATTTTTTCATCATAATTGGCATAGCAGTAACGGCACAGGTGTCCGCAGGTATTGTATGCACCTATATCATTTCCAAGGAGGCAGTTACAGCCCGGGCGTGGATTGTTTTTTTTGGAGATGTCAAGACTTGTTCCGATGGCACGTTCAAGTATGCTTTTCGTCATACAGCCTGATACATCAATTCCAAACTTTTGGAGGTCATTACCTTCAAAGCAGCTTCTTATAAGCATTCCGTTTTCTCTGCCGATTTTGCTGAAGGCTTCACCTATGGCATCACGTTCCTTTTGTGTAACCTCTCTTATTCCCGGAAAATTTTTAATGGTTTTCTTGTAAAGGTCGATAAAGCTTATTACCACATTGTCGGTATATCCCTTTAGATTATTTGCCATCTCGGAAAATGTTTCTATATGATAGTCAAGGGTATATGTATCATCGATAAGAATCGGATCATAGCGCCAGCTCACACAGTTTACACCAAGGGTGTCGGATAGGCTTTTAAAGGCATCCATAACCTTTTCCTTTGGCGGAACATTTGGCTCGACATCCCTTCCGTAAGGAGTAATCGTGACGAACCAGAACATATTGAAGTCCGATAATTCCTTAAGATGCGGCAGCATAGGGATAGGATTTTTGGTACAAAAAGCAAGCAGGTCAACTATATCCTTTGACAAGCTGTATCTTGTAACCTGCTCATTATAATATGGGTTACGCACAAGCACGTAACCTTCTTTAATTCTGTTCATAAACCACTCGCTGTAATATGCAGGAATGTCGGTTCTTTCTCCTGTGTTGATAATCATGGTGTGACCTCGAAAGTTTATAAATTAATTCTTTAAATTATCTTTATAATCATTTCCCCATTTAGCCATATCGTTGATAATCGGTCTTAAAGATTCTCCCAATTCGCTAAGTGAATACTCCACGCGTGGTGGGACTTCCGGAAACACGGTTCTTGTTATTATACCGTCTGCTTCCATGGAACGGAGACTGTCTGTAAGGACCTTTTGACTAATTCCCTCAAGCGATTTTTGCAGTTCGTTAAATCTCCATGGACGATTCAGGAGATTCCTTATAATTAATAATTTCCACTTGCTTCCGATAAGTGATACTGTAGTCGCTACCGGACATTCCGGTAATTCTTCTTTTTTCTTCATGGTGGGCTCCTTTTACTTACGAGATTTATATAATTAATTTCTATTTGTATTATAACATTGTAGAATGAATGTAACAGTAAAAAAAGCAGGTTATATAAAAATTATATTGTTATATGTATTATATGTCAAGAAAAATATTTTTTGTTTACAACTGTGTTTTTATGTAATATACTGTCACCATAAGCAAGAATAAAAATTACTTAATCAATTTCATTGTATCTTTTTTCATCTTGCTTAATTACCAAAGATAAAATAATTTATTTAACCGGTTAGTCGGGAGGACGTGCTTATCACTTGTTCCGAGCTTGTGGAAGGAGTGATGCTTATGAGCTTTTATGAAATACTGATGATTGTTGTTGCAGTTATTAAGCTTGCAGTTGATATAATCAGATTACATAGAGAAAATAAGAATAGCCGTCCTGACTCCTGGAAAGATTAGGACGGCTATTCTTATAATTCCGTTTTAAAACGCCGGAGCAGGTGAATCGCACTCACCTTCCCGACTAGCTTGTTAAATATATTGTAAAGTACTTTTTTTCTTTTGTCAATTGCTAATTACAAATAAGCTATTATGTCAATGGCATAAGCTTTGTCTCACTTATTTTGTTTTCGCTTTCCTAAACATAAATTTCCTTACTACATTTATTCCAACTTTATACGGAAGCGGTCTCAATGCCTTATCCGCCTCTTTAAGCTTTTGTCTTATCGGAATATTTTGAGGGCAGTGCTTTTCGCATTTTCCACACTCTATGCACTGGGATGCAAATGCCGGCTCCTTGGTAAGTCCCACAGTCTGGGCAAACTCAAATCTTCCCTCACGCTTTGACTCGGTGTACATGGCATTATAACACCTGAATGTTCCCGGTATGTCTACTCCCTTCGGACATGGCATACAATACCTGCAGCCCGTACATCCAACCTTTTCATTTTCCCTGATCTTTTCCTTTACCACATCTAAGGTTTTGAAATCCTCCTCTGTCAGATGTCCCGGTAAAGCCTCCGATGCAGTCTTGCAGTTTTCCTCTACCATCTCCACTGAATTCATACCGGAGAGAACTACCGTTACTGCCTCCTGATTATAAAGCCACCTGAATGCCCACTCTGCCGGAGTCCATCCGCGACTACTTTCCTTAAATGCCTTTTTTGCTCCGTCAGGAAGCATATTTACAAGTTTTCCTCCACGAAGAGGTTCCATGATTACAACAGGTATTCCCTTATCTGCTGCCGCCTTTAGTCCATCTACTCCTGCCTGAGTGTCTTCATCAAGATAGTTATACTGAATCTGACAAAAATCCCAGTCATAATCATTTAAAATCTTCAAAAAATTATCCGTATTTCCATGATAAGAAAATCCGATGTTACGAATCACTCCGGATTTCTTTTTTTCATCTATCCATTCCTCTATGCCGACAGCCTTAAGCTTCTCCCACATGGCAACGTCCGTCAGATGGTGCATAAGATAATAATCAATATAATCCGTTCTTAACCTCTTTAATTCCTCATCGAAATATTTATCAAGCGCGGTTCTGTTACTTATAAGATATTGAGGAAGCTTTGTCGCTATCTTGATTTTCTCTCTTATATTGTTTTTCTCAAATATTTCTCCTATAGCAACCTCGCTGCCCGAATACACATATGCCGTATCAAAATAATTTACACCCGCCGCGTAGGCAGCCATTATTTCCTTTTCAGCCTTGTCTATATCGATATTACCACCCTTTTTGGTAAATCTCATACAGCCAAAGCCAAGCACCGAAAGTTCATTTCCATTTTTATCCTTTCTATACTGCATAGGCTCTCCTTATCAATAATACATTTTATACCTCATGATAATACGGACAGATATTTTCGTAATGTCCGTCCTTCATCCTGAAGCCTCCCGGTATGGTTCCAAGCTGTTTAAAGCCCAGTCGTTCGTACAGATGTCTTGCGTGAACATTGCTTTCAACAACTGCATTAAACTGAAGCACTCTGAAGCCAAGCTCCTTTGCCTTTATCAGACAATCCTTAACCAACGCCTCTCCTATATGCTTTCCTCTGCATGAGGAATTAACGGCATAGCTGGCATTGCAGATATGTCCGCAGCGTCCTACATTATTGGGATGAAGGATGTAAAGTCCGACTATCTCTCCATCTTCAGAAGCCACTCCCGTAAAGCTTTGTCCGGCAAAAAACTCCAACCCGGATTGTTCATCCAACAAATCCTCCTGAGGAAATGCTATGCCCTCTTCAACCACTTCATTCCATATATATATCATCCTGGATATGTCTTCTTTTTTGAATTCTCTAATCTCTATCATAAGTAATACTCCTGTTCATTTTTAGCATACTGCATATTATAACACCGTATAAAATAAAAAACAATCAGCCGGACAGGCAACAGATATCTAAACCTGTTGACATATCCGACTGATTGTCTATGTACATATCTTTTATATAAAAGATATGTTAAATTAATTATGCAAGAGCTCTTCCCAAAGATTTACACTCTTCGATATCGTCTTCATTAGGTGCATTATTGGCCATAACTGATTCATATGCAAGCTGGGCTCCGACTGCACCTGCACGCTCCTCCCAGTCTCTCATCCACTGTCCGTCACCCCATCCGTAGGAACCAAACAAAGCTATTTTCTTTCCTGACAATGAACCTTCAACATCCGTGAACATCGGCTCATACTCACTTTCCTCAAGTACCTCGGCACCCATCGCAGGGCATCCAAACGCAATGCCATCAAAATCGGCTACCATACTGCTGTTAAATTCTGACGGACCAAATACAGATACCTCTGCTCCTGCATCCCTTGCGCCTTCCTCAACTGCTCCTGCCATAGCTGCGGTATTTCCCGTACCACTCCAGTATACAACTGCTACCTTACTCATTTTTTGTCCTCCTTTAATTTACAGTATATATGACCTTTTAATCATATATAGAATTATATTTATTTTATAAATCCCATTTTTTAGGATTCATTTAACATATTTAATCCGGTACAATAAGCTGTTCCAATGTTCTTCCATGATTTATCGCATGGCAATACCATTCCGTACATCTGTTAAAAATCTGAAAGGTTCGTTTTGCTTCCTCAACATCTCCGTACACCTTCCAGCATCCCATACACATAACCCCTTCATCCGGATTATTCATAAAGCCCTTAACATCCTTTTCGGGGTAACCAAGGAAAAGACCGATTTCATGCGGAAAATCCTTGTCATTTTTTAAGTGTTCAACCAGCTGTGCAACACATACGTCGGGATTGGCACAGTTATATCCTTTATTGCAAAGGATCTTTCTTGTCTCCGGGCGCATTAAATCCTCTTTTAATTTTTTAAATCTATACATATAAATCAGAACATACTTATTGGTATATCTTAACGGAATTATTCTGAGTCCTTTTTTTCGTAAAACCTCATTAAGGGCACGCAGGTCATTATTAATTGCCTCCCTCGACTCTCCCGAAACCGAAAAAAGACTTCCGGTTTTAAGTCCCGCCAACGTAGGCGAACAATGTTTAACAACGTAATTGTCTTTCATATGCACCTCTCAAAAGTAATAATATATTTGACTATTATTATTTCTTAGATTTATAAAAGATATGCAAAACTAAATTTTATATAGTTAGTTTAACCTAACCCATATGTTTAAAATAAACCATCCATTGATTATTTAATTCTAATGGATGGAATATTTGAGTTAGCCACAACTAACATTATATAGATATATTTTGTTTTGTCAAGCGATTTTAATAATTAAAAGAGAGAACAAATCCATGCCGCCAGAGCAGAAGCAGCAGGAAATATAACAAGCAGCTTTAACAGCTGGCTTTTAATGTTAAATCCGTATTTTCTGTTATTGTATACGCTTCCCACCTCCGGAAAATAATACTGAAAAAACCTGAATTTACAAAGCAGAAAATAATCAAAGAAAATCATATCGTATATTTTGTAAATGGTAAATATCGTCACAAACCTTAAGAAGAACTGTAGAAATGTAAAATCACTTCTAAATCCGTCCCATATGGAAACCACTCCGACTCCGGCTATCATAATAAAACTCATAATCATAAGTATCCATCCGAATACCTTCGCTCCGTAAAACAGCTCTTTATCTTTCGGAATCAAAATTTCCTGAGCTTCCTTAGGTGCAGAATAAAAAAGCTTTTTTTCCTGAATGAAAGCCACCGCCGATATAAGTACCATAGTTATCGCACCACAAAATATAATTGCCAAAAAAATAGTTAAAAGCATATTATCTCACCTCATTTTTTAAGTATAACTCTTTTTAATTTCTTGAAATTATTTTTTCTTTTTATCCTTTAGAACAAACGCTCTAAATATATCAGCTCCCATGATTTTAACATCTGCTTCATCCGCAGCCTCTTCAAGTCTTTTAATCTCTCCACTTGTGAGCTTTATATCTATAGCCTCTGCCAGATCCTTTACCTGTTCAGGCTTCCTGCATCCGCACATCGGAACTATCCCCTTTGAAGAGCAAAATGCCATGGCAACCTGCGGAACCTTTATATCATGTCTTTCTGCGACCCTTATCATTATCTTATATAATCTTTTAAGCTTTTTAACCTTTCTGTTAAATGTGAACTTCATCGGAGACTTCTTTTTAATTCTCGGGTCTACCAAAAGGCCTTCCTCCAAAACCGCCCATGCCCAAAATGCAATATCATTATCCTTACACCACTTAAGAAGTCCGTTATCCTCCCAGTCTCTGCATATGATACTATAATGATTCTGAACTCCGTAAAGAGGTATACCCGCCTCATCAAGTATTTCCTTTGAACGCTTACATTCCTCAAGCGTAAAGTTGGATACACCTATGTATCGGATTTTTCCCTCCTTATAAAGTTCGATTATTTCCTCAAGATGCTCTTTTATATCCGTCGGAAGATGAAGCCAGTATATATCTACATAATCTCTTTTAAAATCATCCAAAGACTTTTCCAAAGACTTTCTTACACACCCCTTTTTATAGTGTGTAAAAGGGGTATATTTTGCAGAAATAATTATGTCCTCTGTACCGAATTCCCCTATCATTTTCTGTGCTTTTCCAAAGCCATAATCTCTGGCAAGGTCATAGGTGATAAGTCCCGTTTCCTTTCCCGCCTGCATCGCTTCCTTTATAACATCATCCTCCACATAGCTGCCACGAACAGCCTTACCGTATAAAGAACCACCCCAGGCATTGGTTCCGATGACAGCCTTGATATTTAATTCATCCTTCATCCTTTTTCTCTCCTAATTCTCATTTTTATTTAAACTCTTCCGCCAGTACAAAAGTGACAGAATAAAGAATGTGGTTTCAAACAAGCTTTCTAACGAGCCGGTAAGTCCCCATTCTCCCGTACATACTCATAGAGTCTGTATAAGCTGATAAAACCAAGTATCATCAGAAGACTTCCAACGACACCAATACTCATGGATGCCATAAGCCTCCACTCCGGAACCCTCCAAAGCGCTGTAGTGTCTTTTGAAAAAATATCCGTTCCCATATAAAGAAACATATCTGCAATTCCATAAATTACAGCACCGCAAACTCCTGCGATTGCCATATTTTTTGATTCAATATTTTTTTCTGTCATATGTCTTACCTTTATTAATTAAACTATCTTATATTAAATAAAGCAAAAAAATTATGAAGTTAGTTTTATCTAACTTAATAATAATAGCGTTTCTTTAAATTATTGTCCATATATCATTTAAATTTTTATTTATACAGGTCATCTGCTGTTACAGCTTTTTTCAGTTCCTCCGTCGCCCAATCTCTAATCTTATCCCTGCTGATTTTCCTAAAAAGCTCTGTATCAGGTAAGCCAGTTCACCGAAGAGTACCATAATAGCAGCGTAATCCAGGAGAAATCTTACCTTTGATTCCTTATAATCAAAGAAGGCAAACATCACCTTCATCATAAGGTAATCTCCCAATCCCCTTTTCTTAAATGCATACACTCCGTATGCCGCTATCAGTAAAAAGAGCACTGCAATCATTGTTCTTATCGCCTTATTCATATGCTTGCTTATTTTTGCGCTCATTGCTTTGATGTGAAGCCCCAGATGAAAGCTAAGCATTATAAATCCCCAATATGCGAGTGTCATATGAATCTTTCGCATAGTGCTTGCAGTACCGCTTATCATTACATTTTTCAAAATGTACTTCGACATAAGGATTCCGCTTATCGGCTGTAAAATCATGAAAATAGCAAGAAAAAGATTCACAACCGTATTAAGAATCCTTACCGAATTATACTTCCCCTTAAAAAGACTCGTCCACCACTTACGATTTATGATGTGATGTGCTATAAAAAGCGCAAATATCGAGATTCCGAGAATCTCATGCAGCTTTTCTCCGATTAAAGAATAAGCCATAAGAAGCGGCAGGAGAACTACCATTATTATATCAATTATCATTCTTAATTTTTTCATAGTGAATTTATCCCTCAAAAACAGGTATCACATTCTTTTCTATAAAATCAATTCTGTCAAAGATACGTGGTTTAAATGTACCGGTTACACCTACGGAAATCTTATTATCAACATCGGCATATATTACATTTCCACCGTCACCGATTGCAGCGTAAATGTTTTTATCCTCATATGGCTTGTACCACAGATAGCCGTATTCCATAAATCCAAACATTTTATCAAGCTTAAGCTTTGGTGTTATCATCTCATCTATCCATCCGGAAGAAATGATCTGACCGTGTTCTCCCTTACCCTTGCCCGTTATTAGTGTTCCAAGCCTTGCAAGGTCATGTGCTGACAGGCAGAGTCCCCAGCCGGCAGTAACCGTATCCTTCGGATCTGAATACCACTCATTTTTTCTTGGGTTCTTGTTCATAAGAAAGTCAAACTGATCGTCCTTGTCGCTTGCTCCGTGTATCTTATGTTCAGCGATTCCAAGCGGTTCAAACAGATACTTGTTAGCAAAGTCTATGCACTTTTCACCGGAAACTTTTTCAATTATTCCGGAAAGTATCTGTATACCCAGTGTTGAATACTTAAAATCGCCTGTGATGCCTGCTTTTCCGCCCAAAAGGTCGAGTGCCGCCACCGTCCAGTCAGGGGATGTGCAGACCTTTGTCCATGGCTCCGAACGATATTTGTACGGAGCGGTCATTGTTAAAAGGTGCTTTAATGTGACCTCATAGATAGTCTTTTCCCCACGCTTAACCGTATAGTCCGGAAAAAATTCAAGCACCTTTGTGTCAACATCCTTTATATACCCCTTATCTATGGCTATTCCGATAAGAAGTGCCATAACACCCTTGGTGACAGACATAACATTTAAGGCATCCTCCGTCTTGAACCCACGCCAGCTGTCTTCATATACCGTTTCACCGTTTCTTATGGCATATATCTGGCGGATATTACTTTCATTACCCTTGCTTCTTATTACTACATTATGCAATTGTTCTTTAGTCATAGTTTAATCCTCCTATATTATGACAATATATGGTGTGTCATGTCGTCAGGCATCTTGTCATATTTAGGTGCTAAGCAAATCGTGAGCGACAGCGAGATTTGCGTGTACCTAAATATGACAAGATGCCTTTTCCTATGCCACACCACATATCACATTAATTCGGACGTCCTAAAAACAAGGTTAATCTAATTAAAAAATATTTTCAAGAACTTTTTTATATAGTCCTCCTTATTTTTTTCTGTTCTGATTGTAAGTATAAAAAAGGCAGAGAAAATCATCAATTTGATTTTCTCTGCTTTTTTAATAAGTATAACTAATGTGAATTTAACTATCCTTTCTTTTTAAAAATCTCTTCCACCTTATCAAGCAAAATATGTGGTTCAATCGGTTTTAAAAGATATCCTGCAGGCTTAAGCTCAAGCACGGCTTTTACATGCCATGTGTCACTTACTCCTGTTAAAAAGATAACCGGAATCGAACTGTATTCATCCTCATCACGTATCATTTCAAGTGTTCTTCTTCCATCACATTTTGGCATTTCATAATCAAGTATTATCAGATCAGGACAAATTTTTCCGATACTTGTCAGTGCTTTCATACCGGAATTAACAACTGACACATCATATTTTGAATCTAAAATTGCCTTTATACTTCTTAAAGAAGCTCCGTCATCATCAACCACAAGTATTCTTCTTTTTTCTCCCGGTGCTATTTTACCGGTAGCCATCCTCATTGATTCGTAAAAATCTACAGCCATATTTATGGAATCCAGAATTTCCGAATTTTTAACAGGTCTTGTAAGATTCACATAACGCATATCCATTTCAAATTCTTCGAAACGGAAATGTTCTTCATCCGTGCCCAAGGTTACAACCGGTACAGTTGGGTACTCACTGTTTACAAGATTGAAAATCTTCTTATGCTTTTCATAAAAGCCTATCAGACAAATCAAAATCGCATCCGGTCTGGAGAATTTCAGAATACTCTCAAGAGCTTCAGGATTTTCCGAGCCAAACTGTACATTAAATTTGTCAGCAAGAAAATCATGTACATCCTTAAAAGTCTCATTTGGCTTTCCAATTAATAAAATATTATACATAAATCATCCTCCGCTTTTACATAATCTCATCAATTATACTGATAGACGTATCATCATCAATATTAGCTACTGCAACACACAACTCTTCTATTTTATTTTTTAACTCATCAGGAAACTTGTATTCCATCAGTGCATTACATGCCGCATCAGCCCTGTCAATATCAAATTCAGCCATAGCATCTTTTATTTCTTTTAAAAGGATACTTGTTTCCTCCTTGTTATAAGCTTTAAGCTCATCCTCGGATTTTTCATCGGCAAAATAAGAAAGCTTATCTTTGAAGTTAACCCATTCTTCAATAAATGTACTATGAAGTTTTCTTATTCTGTCTTCGTTTTTATCATTTGCCGCATCCTCAAGTATCTTTGCCATACCTGAAAGTGGGGTAATACCTATAGTTGCCGCCGAACTTTTCATGGCATGAACCTGTATGCGATAGCTTATCATAGCTTCCTCGTCGGGAAGTTCATTATAAAATGATTCAAGCTTATTAGCATGGCTTATCATAACCTTTCTGAATTCTTTGACGGTATCAACAATCATATCGACGGTAGGTATATGATTACTTGCATATCTCCAATCCAATCCATCGATAATCGGAAGCCCTGAAATATCCTTATAGGTATTCTGACCATCAGTATTATCAGTCTCATCAGTGTCATCAGCATTATCGAAATTTAATGTATTTTTATCAATTCCATCTTTTTTATCTAACCGGCTGCCCTCATCTTTAACTTTCTTATCAGCTGATTCCTTATCTTCAACTTTCGTATCAGTGGATTCCTTATATTCCATCAACTCTTCAGGAAGATACTTTATTAAAATTTCCACCAAATTAGGTATCTCTATAGGCTTTGACAGATAATCCTCAAAACCTGCTTCGATATACATTTCCTTAGCTCCGTTTACGGCATTGGCAGTTAAGGCAATTACATGCGTTCCATCACTTACAAGCTTCTCTTCCTGTATATGCTTTAATGTTTCTATTCCGTCCATCTTTGGCATCATATGATCAAGGAAAACTATGTCATATGTATTCTTCCTCAAAATCTCAAGACATTCCTCACCTGACATACATGTATCCGGAATAAAGCCATTCAACTTCATCAGATTTTTCGCAACCTTTATATTCATATCATTGTCATCAACCACAAGAATCCGAGCCTTCGGTACATAAAGCTCCTTCTTCTCCTCTGATGCTTCGATACGACTTTCTATTCTTTCGTGATAGTTGCCTATCGGTGTAGTGTCAACAATCTCTTGTTTTATTCTAAATGAAAATGCCGAGCCTTCTCCATATACGCTTTCCACCTCAAGCTTACTGCCCATCATATCAAGAAGCTTCGTGACTATTGCCATTCCGAGTCCCGTACCTTCTATATTACGATTTCTCTTTTCCTCGATACGTTCAAAGGACTCAAAGAGTTTGTACATATCCTCTTCTTTAATACCTATTCCTGTATCACGGACCTCAACATAAAGACATACCTCATCTTCTGTCAATTCTTCATTTTTAATCAAAAGAGTTATTTTACCTTTTTCGGTGTATTTAACCGCATTTGTCAAAAGATTCATAATAACCTGGGTAAGTCTTACGTCGTCACCCATAAGCACCGAAGGTATATTCTCATCAACATTAACCTCAAATTCAAGTGACTTCGCACGTGCTCTTTCCTGAATGGAATTGACAAGATTATTAATCACATCAGACACATAATACTTAATCTCAAGTATTTCCATCTTTCCATCTTCAATTTTTGAGAAATCAAGTATACTGTTTATGAGGGATAAAAGCGTCTTTCCGGCTGATTGAATATTATGCGAATAATCCAATATATCCTTATCATCCGACTCTCTTAAAATCATTTCATTCATACCAAGTACTGCATTTATAGGTGTACGAATCTCATGTGACATCTGTGCAAGAAACTGACTTTTTGCCTTTCCTGCCGCAATTGCCGCATCGGCCGATTCCTTCATGCGCATATTTGTCTCATTTTGCCAGCGTATCAGATCAGACAATAAGCGATAAATCATTATTATAGCAATTAAAAATGCTATAAGACAAATCAAACCATATATAACCACTCTTCCGTATATTTCCCATACACTCGCTACAACATAAACACAAAAATGAGAATCTTTGTTTTCAGCAGCTACCAAAATACGATGTGAATTATCATAATCCTTGATTACTGTTGTTCTGTCATTATTAATCTCAACATTGCTGTATGGACTGTCGGAAACATTTTTTGTTATATCCTGCGACATCTGATAGTTTCCATAAGGATGATTTACGATATCACCCTGTGGGTCAACCAAAAATGCATAGCCGGTATCAGTATAACTGTCACCAAGAATATCAACCAGCTTGTCCATAAAGAAATCTATTCCGAAAATACCAAGAAATTCGCCCGTATCTGCACTGTAAACCCTTTGAGATATAGTTATACAATATCCTCCGGTCTGCTCATCATAATACGGCGAGGATATACTCCACCCCGTATCGGAATTAAGAGTATCTATATACCACTGTCTTTCCTCAACATGCCAATCCGCATCCGGCTCCCATCCGTTATTCATATACACCGTATGTTCTAAAAGAGGATTGGTCATATAGGAAACAGATATTTCAGGATATTGCTCCGTCACCTTACGAAGATATTCTACCGTACCCTCATAATCGTCAAGCATATCCGGTCTTGTAGAAAACTCACTGCAATACATATCCAAAAGAATCTTCTGCGTATTGACCCATTCGGAAACCTGATACTCATATTTTGATGCTTCCTTTTGCATCATCTCATTACCCCAGCGATATGTCGCTGAGATATTAGTATAAAGACTGATCGTCATAACGATGATCATAAATAAAAGAATCATATTTCTGACATTCTTATTTATGCCGCTTACTCTTATCTTTTTATTATCATTTTTCTTTTTTTCGGTACGAACTATACTGGAGTATGACATTATCTGTCCTATCATGTCAGACAGCTTTTCGCCTGCCGAATGAATACCTGCAAAGGTCTCCTCATAATCCTCCATAGCCTTAACATTTGCTCTGCCTGAGCTTTCCATAATTCTGTTAAGCGGTTCCTGAAGTTCACCGGTTATTCTGTTAAGAAATTCATTTTTGGAATTAAGCGCTGCCTCGGCTTTTTTCTGATTTTCAGCAGCAAACAAGTAAAGCAACAGGATAATTACAAATACTGCAACCGAAATACCGGCAGTAACCATAAGCTGTATATACGAATCCTTATAAAGCTTCCAGTCGCTCTCACCAATAATGAGATACCAGCCGTTATTTGATCTGGCAGCAAAAAGGTTTTCTGTCATACCATCTTTTTTGATTTTTACCGTTGCCACTCCATCTTTATTTTTTGCAAGAGAAAAGGCTCTGACATACTCCGGAATGGAGGAAGAAATATTTTTCCCTATCAGAGTTTCGTCGGTGCAGCCAACAATTATACCATCTCCGGTAAGTATTACTGCATCGCTTGAGCCATCTGTATCCATCTGCTTTATGTAATTTTGAATCATGTTCATAGTATAATCTATAGCTATAACCGAATCACCATCGGCAAGCATCACTGAAACAGTGTAACACATATCTCCGGTTACCACATCAATATACGGTGAGGTTACATATGTGACTCCCGGATTTTTTGCTGCACCTATATACCAATCACGTTTTGTTGCATCAAAATTATCCGGATCAGAAAGTCCGGGAAGAACTCCCCAGCCATGTCCGGCTATATAGATATTAAACACTCCGTTTTCTTCACTTGTAAGTACATCTAATTGTTGGTAAATAAAATCAGAAATTGCCTGCTCATCACCGATATACTGCTCCGCCATCAAGCCCATATGCATAGTAAGCTTTTCCGCACTGCTTATAGTATTCTCAAGTTCCCTGCCTATGCTCTCAAGCTGATAACCTCCCATGTCCCTCGTCTGTTTAGATGTCATCTTAAAAACAAGCCAAATATCCATGAAAGCAATAATCAAAAGTGAAATGGCAAACAATATTATGACAAATTTTTGTTTTCCCTTTTTCATACAATCCTCCATTAGTATGAATTATAAATCACTATCTGTTATCACACAAGCTTATCACAAGCACATCATCAACAGAAGGATGCTTTACAAAATAATCCGTAGTCTCAACCTCTCTGTAAACGCCATCATCTCCAAGCTGTCTGGTAAGAAGTGACACCGAAGGCTTGCCCTCTTTATATGCCTGCAGCAGATTCTCTCTGCTAAAGGTCGTTGCAAATGCTTCCCTGTCGTCCGGGTGCATAGTCGCTGCTCCGTGAACTATGAGCTCATCAAATTTACCGGTTGACGGACAGGATGTAGCAGAAAAATTCTCATAAGCCATCATATAAAAACTGTTTCTAGTAAGATTTGAAAATATAACCAGCGGATATTTCATAAATACAGCGTCAAGCAGAAGCTGCGTAGCACTTGCCGGTGTCTGAACCTCAAGGATATCCTTAGATTCATATATACCTGACCTCTCCAGACAAAGCTTCAGATAATCCTCCTCCGGCATCGGTTTTGCAAATATATATCCCTGTATTTTCTCACAGCTGCAGGTTCTTAAAAATCACAGCTGTTCATCTGTTTCAACTCCTTCTGCCACCGTAACCATCTTGAGACGATGCGCAAAGTAGAAAATACTTTCCAGAACCACTCTCTCTTTTTCATTTTCACAGTTCTGACTAAGTAGTGACTTGTCTATCTTAAGTATATCAACCGGCATATCCTTGACAAACTGAAGGGATGAAAGACCGCTTCCGAAATCATCTATAGCAACCGAATATCCATTTTTTCTTACATTGTCTATCCATTCCCTTATCTTCTCCGACTCATCAATCAGTGCTGACTCTGTAATTTCGATTTCAATTAGATTATGCGGAATATTGTAACCGTCAACTATCCTGTTAAGCTTATCCTCAAATGCATCCTCCGTCACATGCCAACGCGAAAAGTTGACTGAGATAGGTACGGCAGTTCCTTGAGCAATCTGCTTGGATATTGTTTTACAGGCTTCTTCAAGCATAAACCAGTCCACGTCATTAATTGCATTTGTTTTTTCAAGCTCAGGCACAAAGAAGAATGGCGGCACAACCTCCCCCTCTTGCTTTATCCAACGAACAAGAGCCTCAGCACTGATTATCCTGCCTGTGATAGCATCAAACTGAGGCTGATAATAAGCGTGAAGCTCTTTATTATCTATTGCATTTTTTATACTTTCTACAATATTCTTCTCCATGATAATCCCCCAAAACATAAAACTTAATACATGAATTATATCATAGATGAGAATATTTATAAATCATTTTGTCTTATCAAAATTTAATTGTCTCCGGTGCTTCAGTAAACGAACTGAATGTAGCCTCGGCATTTTTTATGTATAACACCTGTGTATTATCATCATCGGCACTGTACATGCTTTTGAGACTCGGATTCTTATCAAGCATGGCAACCTTAACATCACGACTGTCATCATTAATAAGCTCACCTGCCACACGAAGCCACTTACCATTCATAAATGCACAAAGTTCGAACTTAGGATTTGCTGCAAGCTGCTTTGAAACCGGTTTTACCTTTCCGGTTTGAATATAAAGCCTGCCATCATATAAAAGAGCTGTTCCAAAAGGTCTTACTCTCGGCTGGTCACCATCAACAGTTGCCAGATAATAGGTTTGTGCATCCTCTAAAAACTGATAAACTTTTTCTATTCCTTCCATCTTTTCAACCTCCAAATATGATTTTGCGCTTTTTTATTGTGCTAAATCATATTATAATCTAACGCAGTTAAAAAGTCACGTAATTTTTAATACATTTGAATCGTTATGGTGACATCTCCGTTACCCAAAAGCTTAGTCATATCTGATGCACTCTTATCCACGATATGCCCCAGCCTTGTATAAGCCCATGAGTTCGAACCGTAAAACAAAACTATCTGATTGCCGGAATAAAGAACTATATCTCCGGCATCAGTCGTGATATTTATATCATTACGAGGCAGGCTCTGTCCGATAGACCCGACCTGCTCATTGCCGCCATACATAGAAAGCTGTATAGTAAGTGCTTCCTCACTGCATATCTTTTGTAGCGCTTCTACACTTTCATTATCCTCCCACTCAACCAAAACTTCTTCATTGTTAATCTTTAGAACCATCTTATTCTCCTGTTCTTTTTCAGACTCATTTAATGTTTCCGTTACTGCTTCGATTGCATTTTCATTATCATTATCTGTTAGGTTTTCATCTTGGTTCAAAGTATCCGGTTCCTCTGTCTGTATGTTCTCTGATGTATCCTTTGTTTCTTCTGCATCCTGATTTGAACACCCAAAAGCAGTCAACATCATAGCTGTAACTATAAGAAGAACCGTTATTCTTTTTTCAAATATTCTTAAAATTTTCATAGGCTATGTTCATGCCTCCTAAAACTTATTTCAGATACTCTGTGAAGAAGCTTTCAAGCTTATCAAAAGGAATATAATCCTTATCACCACCATCGTATAAATCTGTATGAACAGCATCAGGTATAATCAAAAGCTCCTTGTTATCACCATTTAACAGCTTAAATGCATCCTGACTCATATAGCAGGAATGTGCTTTTTCTCCGTGTATCATAAGCACGGCACTATCAATCTCGCCCGCATAGGTGAAAAGTCTTGTATTTGCAAGGGATGTTCCCGCGGTCGCAGCCCATCCATCATTGGAATTAAGAGAACGTACATGATATCCACGTTCTGTCTTATAGTAATCAAAATAATCCTTCACAAAGAACGGTGCATCTTCCGGAAGAGGATCTACCACACCGCCGGCTCTTGCATAGCTGCCATTTCTATAGTCTTCCGTACGTTGCTTGTTTACAGCTTCTCTCGCTGCTTTTCTTGCTTCCTTATTGTCAGCCGCATAAAAATATCCGTTTCCTGCCACACGTGACATATCATACATGGTAGATGTAACTGTTGCCTTGAT
The DNA here is from genome assembly GCA_902762955.1 of uncultured Lachnospiraceae bacterium. Taxonomy (GTDB): domain Bacteria; phylum Bacillota; class Clostridia; order Lachnospirales; family Lachnospiraceae; genus Coprococcus_C. The sequence continues at coordinate 2,320 of CACWQH010000017.1, read as the reverse complement.
TCTTGTATCTATACATGCTGTCTGCAATGCCATTCCACCCCAGCCGCAGATACCGATGATTCCTATACGCTCAGGGTCTACATTGTCCTGAACAGAGAGAAAATCTACAGCAGCCTGAAAGTCCTCCACATCTATATCCGGAGAATGCATCGCACGTGGAAATCCACCTGATTCACCTGTAAAGGAAGGATCAAATGCAATTGTGAGGAAGCCTCGCTCTGCCATAATCTGCGCATAAAGTCCGGATGATTGCTCCTTACAAGCTCCAAAAGGACCGGAAACTGCAATCGCCGGAAGCTTTCCTTCTGCATTTTTCGGCACATACATATCAGCCGCCAATGTAATACCGAAATGATTTACAAATGTCACCTTACTATGTTCTACCTTATCACTCTTTGGAAATGTTTTATCCCATTCGGTTACCAATTTTAATTCTTCCGTTTTCATCATAATTATATACCTCCATATGTTATAAAAAATCAAATTAATATATTACTTCATTACATAATATAACATCTTGTATAATTATTTGCTAATTGTTATAATGAATATCATGATATTCCATTTTGGCATATCATATCTATTCGGCGAATGCCGAAGAACGAGAAATGCGTAGCATTTCGAGTGCACTGCTATAAAACACAATATTAAATCAAGAGAATCCTCATGGAAATACGAACTCTAAGATACTTTCTTGCCGTAGCAAGAGAAGAAAATATGACCCGCGCTGCAGAAATACTGCATGTCACACAGCCTACACTTTCAAAACAGTTGAAAGCTTTGGAGGATGAGCTTGGGAAGAAATTGTTTATCCGTCATTCCTTCAGCATCAAGCTTACCGATGAGGGAATATTACTAAAAAACCGCGCAGAAGACCTTGTAAGTATGGCGGATAAAATAGAAAAGGAATTTGTCGCTCTTGATGATGTTACCGGAGGCGACCTTTACCTTGGTTTGGCAGAATCATATCAAATCAGTCTTCTTGTCAGGGAAATAAATACATTTAAGAAAAGCTATCCCGGACTCAGGTACCATATCACGAATGGTGATACGGAGCAGGTTGCCGAAAAGCTTGATAAGGGTTTGCTTGATTTTGCTGTCCTTGCCGAGACCCCTGATTCATCTAAATATGAAGCTCTCGTATTTCCGGAATCTGATATCTGGGGAGTTGTCATGCCCGCCGACTCTGCCCTTGCGAAAAAAAAGGCCATCCGTGTGGATGACCTTATCGGTTTACCATTATTTTGTTCAGGTCAAGGTTGGGAAAAGGATATACCCGGATGGGCTAAGGACAAAATGGATAAGCTGCATCTTGAAGGTTCCTTCCGCCTATCCTATAATGCATCTCTTTTCGCAAAGGAACATCTCGGCTATCTTCTCACCTTTGATAAGTTGGTAAATACCTCCTTGGAGAGCGGACTGGTATTTCGCCCACTTACACCTAAGCTTGAAACCAAGCTGTATCTTATATGGAAAAAACATCAGACATTTTCACCGATAGCAGAAAGGTTCTTAAATCAGATGCGTCAGGCTCTGTCCTGATAATATGCGTTACCTCTATGCTGTCATACTCGGCTCTTCTATCTTATAAAATGTGTCGGCTGCCATTCTTCTTTTTCAGGCAAACCGTATTTTTCCTTTCCAAGCTCGATACTCTTCATAAGAAAAGTCATGTTTTTCGCAAGAACTCTCATTGTCTGAAGACCTTCTGCATCCTCTTTTGCCTGACCCGGTTCTCTGCCGTGCACGCTGTTCCAATACTGACTTGATGCCACAGGCATTCCACAGATTGTGAAATACTTATTAAGCTCATCAAAGGTTGCAGATAAACCTCCACGTCTCGCAACAACAACACTTGCACCAACCTTCATAGTCTTGTCAAAATGTGTACTGTAAAACAATCTGTCAAGACAGGCAATCAAAGTTGCATTTGCCGAAGCATAATAAACCGGTGAAGCTACCACAAGGCCGTCTGCCTCCTCAAACTTAGGTGCCAGCTCATTTACCACATCGTCAAATACGCATTGTCCTTTCTTAAAGCAGGTTCCACAGGCTATACATCCACGCACATCCTTATTTCCGATCTGAACAACCTCTGCTTCTACGCCCTCTGCCTCAAACACCTTTACCATCTCATTAACTGCAATGGTTGTGTTTCCGTTTACTCTCGGACTTCCGTTAATAATTAATACTTTCATCTTTTTTCCTCCCTGCAAATCTAGGTAGTGTCAAATTGACACCCCGTTTTTTGTTTCTAAATTCTTATATTTAGGGGCTTTGCAAATAAAAAGAGCATTGACCCCCCTAAAAGATGTATAAT